>CAIYIP010000186.1 GCA_903926285.1 uncultured Gammaproteobacteria bacterium | reverse complement strand
TATGATTATCAGGAAGAATTTCTCGCCTACGTCATCGAGCGCAAGATCCTGCGCTTTGGTGACTTCACGCTGAAATCGGGCCGCCAAAGCCCTTATTTTTTCAATGCCGGCCTGTTTAATACCGGGCAGGCGCTAGCCTTCATAGGCCGTTGCTACGCGGCTGCCATTGAGGCATCTGGCATTTCCTACGATGTGATCTTTGGCCCTGCCTACAAGGGCATTCCGCTGGCATCGGCTGCCTGTATTGCCTTGTCTGAGCATTTCGGCAGAGACCAGCCGTACTGTTTCAACAGAAAGGAAGCCAAGGACCATGGTGAGGGTGGCACAATTGTGGGTGCAGCACTTTCAGGTAAAGTTTTGGTGATAGATGACGTAATAACAGCAGGGACTGCAATTCGCGAAGTAATAAGTCTGATTCAGCAGAATGGTGCAACGGCGGCCGGAGTTATTGTGGCACTGGACCGGGAAGAGCGTGGCAACGGTGAACTCTCCGCGATTGGGGAGATCGGCCAGCAATACGGCATACCGGTAATCAGCATCATCAGCTTGAGTCAGATAATCCAATATCTCGAACTTGTCAGGAACCAGGAACTGGAAAAGTACTTGCCACAGTTAAAGGTTTATCAACAACGTTATGGAATCGCGCAAACACACTAGACTGCTTGTACTTCTCCTGCTGCTCGGCGCAGGCACGCTCGATGCAGCTGAATCAGCGCGCATCTATCGCTACGTTGATAATAACGGCCAAACGGCCTTCAATTCTTTTGTCCCGCCTGAATTCGCTAAAAATGGCTATGCGATACTCGATCAAAAGGGCCGGGTACTCCAGGAGATACCAAGGACTCGCACACGGGAAGAGCTCGCCTCACAGACCGCAGAACAGGAACAGCAATTACTGGAAGAGGAAGCCCGTGTTGCCCAGAAAGAAGCGGACGGCGTTCTGTTGCGGGTCTATCGCTCACCTGAGGACCTTGAGCACAAGCGTGACCTTGGTCTTGCTGAGTTCGATACGCAGATCGCGACATTGACGGCCCGACTGGAGCAACTGGACACAGCAATGGCGGAGCTTGCGCAAGACAGTGATGAGCTCGCAGAACAACTATCTGAAAGAGAAGATCTAGAGACAGAGCTGCTGACAATTACCGCAAAAAGAGAGAACGCTGCCTACGGCTTTGAGGAGGATATCAAGCGACTAAGATACTTGCAGGGAGCTCCGAAAAATACCGCTGCTAATTAGTTGCCAATGCTCAGGCCAGTTGCTGGTTGGCATCTGGCGAAAATCAGTACGTACATACTGGCTGATCCTGCCTTCGGTAAATGCCAGTAATACTGCTGCGGTACTGGTGGTAGTGACAGTTGTGCGTAAACCTTCCTTCAACTCCGCTTCACGCAACAGCTGTCGCAGCTGGCTTTCCAGCCGGTCCATGATCTGACATACCCGCGCTCGGAGTCTTTCGGTTTCGCCAGCCAGTGCGTCACCATTCAACACGCGCGTAATTCCTGGGTTTTTTTCTGCAAAGCCAAGGACCAGGAAAATTATCTTTTCGCATTGCAACAGAACTGAGTCGGTCTCGGCGATGATGCGGGAAATACGCGTGAAAAGTGTTTCTTCTATAAAGGCGATCAAGCCTTCAAACATACGCGCCTTGCTCGGGAAATGGCGATACAACGCAGCTTCGGAAACGCCAACCTCGGCTGCCAGCGCAGCCGTTGTGATGCGGCCGCCCGGATTGTTTGCAAGCATCGTGGCAAGTACCTGCAGGATCTGCTCGCGCCGCTTTCCTCGTTCACTGGCCATGAGGGCTCCGCTTATTTGTTAAGGTGTTTATTGGTGATCTGGGTACCGATACCCTTGTCGGTAAATACTTCCAGCAGCACGGCATGTGGAATGCGGCCATCGATAATCTGCGCGCTGACCACGCCGGAATTCACCGCATCGAGCGCACAATTGATTTTGGGCAACATGCCGCCGTAGATCGTGCCATCGGCAATCATCTCGTTTACCTGCGCAGTCGTAAGTCCCGTTACCACTTCTCCTGCCTTGTTCATGACGCCCGAAATATTCGTAAGCAGTATCAGTTTTTCTGCCCCCACGAGGGCAGCGACTTTGCCGGCCACGATATCGGCATTGATGTTGTAGGAAGCGCCATTGGCATCGGCACCGATAGGAGCAATGACTGGAATAAAGTCGCTCTGCTTGAGCATGTTGATGATCGCGGGATTGATCGATTCCACTTCGCCTACCTGACCGATGTCGATTATTTCCGGCTCAGTCATTTCCGCCGTTTGGCGAGTCAAAGTCATTTTGCGCGCGCGGATAAAATCGCCATCCTTGCCCGTTATGCCGATAGCCTTACCCCCGTTCTTGTTGAGCAGGCTTACTATCTGCTTGTTCACGAGACCGCCGAGCACCATCTCCACCACATCCATCGTGGCGCTGTCGGTGACACGCATGCCATCGACAAAACTGGATTTGATGTCGAGTTTTTGCAGCAGCTCACCGATTTGTGGCCCGCCGCCGTGCACCACAATCGGATGCATGCCGACCAGTTTCATGAGCACGATATCGCGCGCAAAACTGTTCTTCAGGTCCTCATCGATCATGGCATTGCCGCCGTATTTCACGACGATGGTCTTACCGGTAAAACGCTGGATATAGGGCAGTGCTTCGGTCAGTACACTGGCAATGTTCTGGGCTGTAGAGAGATCCATAGTCATAGTGAGTTTCCGTGCTAGCGATTACTTACTTGCAATAGAGATGAGATTATACGCGAGGATAATAATTGGACTAGTCTAAAAAGGCAGTTTTAGCTCTGGGGCCAAGGCAGTTATTGCAGTCCTGAACAGGTTCTGGATGTTTTGCAGTTCAACAGCCGTATCAGCCTCAAAACGCAGTACTAGACTCGGGGTCGTATTGGACGCTCGTATGAGGCCCCAGCCAAAAGCAAAGTCGGTGCGGATGCCATCAAGGAAATTCATGCTGGCCGGCTCGAAGTTCAGGTGTTCACGAAACATTTCCACTAGCGCAAATTTGTCCTTTTCTTCTACGGGAATAAAAAGTTCGGGAGTGCTGACACTCGGGGGCAGTCTGTCGAGCAGGTGCTGGGCAGTGGTCTGATACTTGTCCATCAATTCAAGGAAGCGGGCGGCTGCGTACATGCCGTCGTCAAATCCGTACCAGCGATGCTTGAAAAAAATGTGTGCAGAATATTCGCCGCCGAGCAATGCATCAGTCTCGCGCAATTTTTGTTTGACGTAGGAATGTCCGCTTTTGCACATCACCGGGATCCCCTGCGCAGCAGTTATCACGCGCGCCAGGTGATGGCTGCTTTTTACATCGTAGACAACTTTGGCACCAGGGTTGTCGGCCAGGATATCCATCGCGAAGGCCAGCAACATGTGATCGGCGTCTACTACGGAGCCAGTGTTGGTGACGAGACCAAGCCTGTCGCCATCGCCGTCAAAAGCGATGCCCAGGTCAGCCTGTTCCAGCTCCACACGCGCGATCAGATCTTTAAGGTTTTCATAACGCGTGGGATCGGGATGATGATTGGGAAAGTGGCCATCTATTTCACAGTAGAGCGGGATCACGGTACAGCCGAGAGCTTTAAACAAGTCGGGAGCGACAAGTCCGGCAACACCATTGCCGCAATCCACTACCACTTTGAAAGGTTTATGCAGTTCGATAGTGGAAGTAATGGCATTGATGTAGGGCTGCTTGATATCAAAACTGATAGTGGAGCCTTTGCCCGTGTGCAGGGTGTTGGTCACTATCCGTTCATGTAAATATGAAATCTGATTATCGGCCAGGGTCTGCCTTTTTAATACGATCTTGATGCCGTTGTAATTGCGTGGATTATGGCTGCCCGTCAGCATTACTCCTGAATCAGCAATTAGCGTATGAGTGGCAAAATAGACCAGTGGAGTGGGTACGATGCCAAGATCGATAATGCTGCAACCCGAGTTCAATATGCCGGTTTTGAGCGCAGCAAAGAGTTCAGGGCTTGAGAGACGGGCATCGGCGCCCACGATAAGTCTGCGTTCACCGGCATCGATGGCTTCGCTGCCGATTGCCTGGCCTATGAGACGTACCGAGTCGGCATCAAGACCCTGCCCCACGATGCCGCGAATGTCGTAAGCGCGAAAAATATCGCGGCGGATTACCGGCTCTTCAGTCATCGTGTTGACTGCATCCGCGAAGCAATCAATTCTATGATGCAGCGGGCAAGTTGTTCTTTGCTTTGCTGTGTGAAGGTTTCTTCACCCCCCATCCACAGCGCAATGGCGCTAGCATGATCGTGGCCAAAGGTAGCCTCGGCATCGTTGGCAATGATCATGTCGAGTTTTTTATTTTGTAGTTTCTGTTGTGCGTTGTGCGCAAGATTTTCGGTTTCGGCAGCAAAGCCGACACAAAAGGGGCGCGGGTTACTTGTGGCAATAGTGGCGAGGATGTCGGGATTGCGGACCAGTTCGAGCGAAAGTGTTTCGTGCGACTTCTTGATTTTTTGTTGCGCTGCTTGGGCAGGACGATAATCCGCGACGGCAGCGACGCCGATAAAAATATCAGCAGTGCGTGCTTCGCAAGCTGCAAGCATCTGCAAAGCACTTTCGACAGCAATAAAATCAACTCCTGCCGGTGGTGGTAAATTCGTCGGGCCACTGACCAGTGTGACTTTTGCACCAGCGTCCACGGCAGCTCTGGCGAGCGCATAACCCATCTTGCCCGAGCTGTGATTGCTGATGAAACGAACAGGGTCCACAGCTTCGCGCGTTGGTCCCGCCGTGATGACGACATTCAGCCCGGCAAGTACGCCGGTTTCAAACAGGGCTGCGGACTGTTCGGCGAGTTGCTGCGGTTCCTGCATACGGCCAAGGCCAATGTCACCGCAAGCTTGCGCGCCGGCGTCAGGCCCGAATATATGAATACCGTTTTGTTGGAGGGTTTGCAGATTCTGTTGTGTTGCCGTGTTGCTCCACATGGCCTGGTTCATCGCAGGGGCTATGGCGAGAGGACTTCTTGAAGCGACACACAAAGTAGTCAGCAGGTCATGCGCTTCACCATGTGCCAGTTGTGCCATGAAGTTGGCGCTGGCAGGTGCAACCAGAATGAGGTCTGCCCAGCGCGCGAGTTCAATATGCCCCATCGCCGCTTCGGCTTCCGTATCGAGTAGTTGTGTATGAACACGATTGCCGGAAAGAGACTGCATGGTCAGCGGAGTGATGAACTCCTGCGCAGCCTGGGTCATCACGACTCGTACTTGGGCCCCCGCCTTGATCAGCAAACGGCATAACTCCGCACTTTTATAAGCGGCTATGCCACCTGTTATGCCGAGAATAATGTTTTTGTTATTAAGGCTGAGCATCTAGCTGTTACTTCAAAGGTTCAGCAAACAAGAATGTGCTGAAGTGGGCGAAGCCTATCAACATGGGGATGAACATTCAAACCTCGCGATTTTGCAAAGAGTTCCCATGCTGGGCCCTTATTGGCACCAGAAACACCAGTAAAAGGGAGGTCTGTAGAAGGTGATAAGCCTGCCGCCGGTAATTACGCCCAGCCAGCACAGCAAGGACACTAGCGCAAATACTTTGGCTTTCGCTAGCGCCTTAACGTCCGGATTTTCCTCGTTGACCTGTCTGAAGCTGAACTGATAAAACAGCAGCATGTTGATGCCGGCAAGTCCGAGAAACAGGAATTTGCTCTGCACCGCCGGGTTGTAGATGTACTGATCTGGAAAAGTGGTAATGAACATTATTCCTGTTATGACATTCAGGAAAAACCCCAACACACCAAACGGTATCAGCCTGTGCAAGGCAGCAAGAGAAATGCTTTTGCCAAAGCCGAGCATGCGCAGGTCGAACAAGCCGACCGTGCCGAGCAGCAGCGACAGCCCGATAAAATGCAGCGACTCAATTACAGGCCAGCCCCAGGGCGAATTCATGAAGCCATATATTCCCGCGCTGCGGGAAAACTCGAGTAGTTGTGCCTCCATGGAAAATCCTCAGCAAAGAGTTTGGTTATTCAACAGCATCTAAAAACCAGCCAGCTCACCCCACGGTCAGTACGCTGTACGTATAAGCCAGAAACCGTCCGCAGGTAATAGCCGCAGCCCATATCAGCAGCAAAGCTACAGCTGACAATTTTTCGCGTCCATGCAGCACACTGTTTTTGCTTTCGAAGTGCACAGTTACAGCGGCGGCAATGTTGCTGATTAACACCAGGCCGGAAATGATGAGCCCTATCTTCAGATAAAACAGCGGATTCGTGAGTGATTTAGCCGGATAGGCTGCGAGCAGAAGGAGTCCAGAGAATACACTCAGTGCTGCACTGCTCCACATCAGGGGGGAAAATCGCACGAGATTCCGCAGGCTCACGCCAGGCGCTACGCCGAGTACGCGCAAGGCAAATGCAAAGTTGATGCCGGCAAGAAATCCCATGCCGATGGCATGAAGTGTCAACGCGATGGGAAAGCCCCAGGTTGATTCGCGCACCCAGAGTCCAACTGTGGTTTGTTCAATCCAGGCGAGAAATTCCATGCAATATCCCGGGCGGTTGTGGGTAGGTCATTCTGAAGACGGCAGTCTTGCCAATATAAAGCAGGGAATAAATTTAACAATGGCACATGGCCGAGTTCTGCAAGTAATTGCAATCTCTACTAAGCTGATCTGCGTATGCCCACTCGAGGAGTAACAATGGCAATCAGCGACTGGCCCGAGCAGGAAAGACCAAGGGAAAAACTATTGCGGCATGGGGCGCAGAGTCTGTCCGATGCAGAGTTGCTCGCTATCTTTCTGCGCACTGGAACTGCGGGGCATACAGCTCTGGATCTGGCGCGGAATCTGCTGTCTGTCTTTGGCGGTGTAAGGGGCATACTGGATTCCAAAATTGAGGATTTCACTGCGCAACATGGTCTGGGGGCCAGCAAATACGCACAGTTGCGGGCGACTGTAGAGCTTGCCCAGCGCCATATGATGGAAACCATGCAGCGCTCGGATTGCCTGACCAGTTCGGCCCTCACACGCAATTACATCAGAAGCCGCATGCGCGCTTATCAGCGCGAAGTATTCCTGTGCCTGTTTCTGGATAACCAGCATCGCGTGATCGCCCAGGAAGAGCTGTTTTACGGCACCATAGACGGATCCATGGTGCATCCTCGCGAAGTGGTCAGGCGCTCCCTGCATCACAACGCCGCAGCTTTGATTTTTGCGCATAACCATCCTTCCGGGGTGGCAGAACCGAGCCAGGCAGACATCAGTATCACGCGCAGGCTGAAAAATGCGCTGGCGCTTATTGATATCCGCACGCTTGACCATCTGGTGGTAGGCGACAGTGAGGTGACTTCGTTAGCCGAAAGGGGTTTGCTTTGACCTTAATCCGGAGAAAATCCGGAAAAAATACCCAAAATAAGCGCGGGATTCTGAGGCAAATAGCCGTAAAAGCAGCTGCCCTGGACTTATTTCCTTGCCTTGGCGCCGACCTTTCTGGTATAAATCGCGCCTCTTTTTTTACGGCAAATCCTGCTGTTTTGTATTACGAGGCAATCCCATGTCAAGAGTATGTATGGTTACCGGCAAAAGCCCTCAGGTCGGCAACAACGTGTCTCATGCAAAAAATCGCACCAAGCGACGTTTTAACCCGAATTTGCATACCCACCGCTTTTGGGTTGAATCCGAAAAACGCTTTGTAAAACTGCGCCTTACCAGCAAAGGTATGCGTATTATCGACAAAGTTGGCATTGAGCAGGTTTTGGGCGATATTCGTGCCCGCGGCGAAAAAATCTAGTAATTAACCGGATCAGGTTTGCCTGGTCCCTATTTCGATAAAGGACGCGATGATGAGAGACTTAATCCGTTTGGTATCAAGTGCAGGCACTGGCCACTTCTATACCACTGACAAAAATAAGCGCAACATGCCGGATAAAATGCAGATCAAAAAGTATGATCCCGTTGTCCGTAAGCATGTGATGTATACAGAAGCCAAAATCAAGTAAATATTGTTGGAAAGCTGATAGCGATATTGATCGCTATCAGCCTGCTATGAATCTCCGTATTTAAGCTATTCCGCAACATCCTTTGTTTCAGTAAGCCTCAAGATCCGGAACCTTCTGGGTTGGCGCCCATTCCTTGTTCGCCCCAGCGACTGATTCCACTATCCAGCCCAAATAAATCCAGCGCTCTACCTACACTTTGTCGCACGATGTCCTGCACACTTTCCGGGCGCGTATAGAAAGCAGGGGCAGGCGGTACGATAACCGCTCCCATATGTGTAACGTTCAGCATGCTTTGCAGGTGTCCTGCATGAAGCGGACTTTCCCTTACCATCAGCACTAACCGGCGCCGCTCCTTGAGCACTACGTCTGCTGCACGACTCAGAAGTGACGAGGTCACCCCCGTGGCAATTTCGGACAGGCTCCTGATGGAGCATGGAGCAACTAGCATTCCCAGCGTTCTGAAACTGCCACTGGCAATGGCTGCACCAAGAGCCGTGTTCTGATAATGCACATCTGCTAATCCGCAGAGTTCAGCATATTTCATATCGGTTTCATGAGTGAGGGTCAGAATTGCCGACTTGCTCACCACGAGATGAGTTTCGATACCCAGCTGACGCAACTGTCTCAGCGCTTCAATGCCGTAGACAATTCCGGACGCACCACTAATGCCGACGATCAAACGTTTAAAGGACTCGGGGACTGAATTCATGTAGACTCGCCGCTTCGCAAAATCAAGCCATTGTAACGCAAGTCACCCGTCCCCTTTGTATGCCTCTTTTTCGCCTTACCGATATCTATCTTGCCTATGGCACCCAGGTGCTGCTTGACAAGGTTAACCTCACTATCCAGCCTAACGAACGTTGGGGCTTGCTCGGCCGTAATGGCTCCGGCAAATCCACGTTCCTGAAATTGCTCAATGGCAATATCAAGGCGGATGGCGGTGAATTCTGGCAGGAACCCGAATTGCGCGTTGCGTACCTCGATCAGGAATTGCCCGCCACAAGTGACATGACTGTATTCGACTATGTGGCCGACGGCCTGGCCGAATCCGCCGCGTTGATCAAAAAATTCCATCACCTCATTGAGCAGGAGCCCACTGATCAAGTCATGCAGCAGATGGAAGAAGTGCAGCGCGAAATAGAAGTCAAAGGTGCATGGAACCTGCAGCAGAAAGTCGAAAGTGTCATGACCATGCTTGACTTACCGAACGACAAAACCATGGCAGAGCTTTCAGGTGGCTGGGCAAGACGTGTAGCCCTCGGCCGCGCGCTGGTGTCAGATCCGGATGTGCTGTTGCTCGACGAACCCACCAACCATCTCGATATTCCCGCAATCCAGTGGCTGGAAAAACAACTACAGGATTTTCGTGGCGCCGTGGTTGTCATTACACATGATCGCAGTTTTTTGCAACAGGTGGCTAACCGCATTCTGGAACTGGATCGCGGTAAACTCCGCGTCTGGCAGCATGACTATCAACGCTTTCTCGTATTCCGCGATCAGCAACTTGATGCTGAAGCAAAATCGAATATGGAATTTGACAAAAAACTGGCCCAGGAAGAAGTGTGGATTCGCCAGGGTATCAAGTCGCGTCGCACGCGCAATGAAGGTAGGGTGCGATCGCTCGAAGCAATGCGTGAAGAGTTTGGCGCGCGCCGGAATGTCGAAGGCAAGGCCAGCATGCAGGTTAATCTTGCTGAGCAATCCGGCAAGATTGTGATCGAAGTAGAAAAGCTCAGTCACAGTTTTGAAAGCAAACAAGTCATCAAGAATTTTTCCACGCGCATTATGCGTGGAGACAAGATTGGTCTTATCGGCCCCAATGGTTGTGGCAAAACCACCTTGCTTAAGATACTGCTAGGCCAGTTAGAGCCAGAGCACGGCAAGATCAAGGTAGGAACCAAATTGGAGCTCGCGTATTTCGACCAGTTTCGAGGTGAACTCGAGATGGAAAAAACTGTCATCGATAACATCGCTGAGGGCAGCGAATACATCGAGGTCAACGGCAGATCACGCCATG
>CAIYIP010000185.1 GCA_903926285.1 uncultured Gammaproteobacteria bacterium | reverse complement strand
TGTTCAGATTTTTCTCGATAGCCGGCGATTTAGTGTTTTCTGCATTTAGTCTAGGGGTGAAAAAGCGCTATAAGGTGAACTTAGTGTCGTAATAATAGACGGCCAATATAGGCCTGCTGACGGCACTGGCTGGGCTCGTTACTGATGGTGAACCGCATACTGTGCACTTAGCAGTTATCGACGAGCAGGCAAATTCGAACTCCTCAAACTGTGCCTTCTTTCTGGACGATTCTTGCTTTCAAACACCGCGATTTAAAAAAGATACTGGCCAGTACCCTGCAAGCGTGTACGCCATGCTGGATTCTGTTAAGTTAAGGTCTTGTGCTTAAACGCAATGGCTGCCATGTCTTCATTTATTTCCACACTCAAACCTCTGCTTGACCGACGTTTTCTGACAATACTCATTCTGGGGTTTTCCAGCGGCTTTCCGTGGGTGTTGCATGGCTCGGTGCTGACGTTGTGGATGCAGAGCGAAGGGCTGTCGCGTTCGGAGATTGGTTTTATCGGCGCGGTCACTGCCATTTATGCGATTAACTGGATGTGGTCGCCTTTTATCGACAAATTCCGGTTGCCATTCCTGTATAAAAAATTTGGCCAGCGTCGTTCATGGATACTGCTGACGCAGGCCGTGATGATTATTTTTATCCTGCTGCTCAGCCAGGCAAGTCCGCAGGGCAATCTGGTTACGCTGGGTTTGTTTGCATTGGGAATCGCCTTTGCATCCGCAACCCAGGACATTGCGGTGGATGCCTATCGCATCATGTTGTTTGATCCTGCGGAGGCAGATCAGAAACTCGCGTATTCCTCAGCGATGGCTACCGTGGGCTGGTGGTCGGGATATGGCTTCATTGGTGGCGCGATGGCCTTGTTCCTTGGCGGAGAAACCATAGGCTTAAGCTGGCCGCAAGTGTATATGGTACTGGCGCTCGTCTATGCTGTGCTGATAGTGTTGATTACCTTGTCGCCCGAGCCTCCGCAGGATAAAGAGTTGGCAATTGCACTGCCCGGAAAAGTCGAGCGACTGTCCTTTGCCAATTGGTTCACCCGTTACATTGCTGCTCCGTTTATTGAATTCTTTGCCCGCTGTGGCACCAGGCTTGCGGTGGCGATTCTGTTGTTCCTCTTCTGCTTCAGAATCGGCGAGGCGATGCTGGGGCGCATGTCGCTGGTATTTTATGTGGAGCTCGGTTTCACCACTGAAGATATTGCCTTGTACCAGAAATTTTTTGGTGGCCTTGCCACGGTGGTGTTTTCCCTGCTCGGCGCGATGATCAATACTCGTTATGGTGTGATGCGCGGCATGCTGGTTGCCGGCATTGCGATGGCAGCGTCCAATTTGCTTTATGCCGTAATGGCCGAAGTGGGGCCTGTGCCGTGGTTGTTTGTGCTGACGCTGCTGGTGGATAATTTTTGCGGCGCGTTTGCCACAGTGGCCGTGATTTCTTTCATCTCGTATTTTACATCCCGCACTTATACCGGCACCCAGTTTGCGTTGATGACATCGATCTCGAACTTTGGTCGCACCACTCTGGCGGCCAGCAGCGGCGCGATTGTCGATGGTATGGATGGCAACTGGCCGATGTTCTTTGTTTTCACCACCGTTATTGTTGTGCCTGCCTTGTTCCTGCTGGCTTATGTGAGCAAGTTATTGATCCAGTATCAGACCAAGCAAGAGTTGCTGGCACAGCAGAGCGCATAGGAAGGAATCGCGCATGGAAGAACCGCAAATCCCCGTCCCCGACAGCAACAGCAAGGGTGTGCACCTCGCGCCCTGGGAAAAAACGTTCGGAAAAATAGTCACGCCGTTTGAGGAATTTATCCACCGGCAGACAACCACGGGCCTTATCCTGATGGTCACGACCGTGGTTGCGCTGGTGCTGGCCAATAGCCAGTTAGCGGAAATTTACGCGTCGACCGTTAACCTGTCCGCAGGGTTGTCTGTTGGTTTATGGGCCCTCAATATGCGCCGGCATCACCGGGTCAATGATGGTCTGATGGCCTCCTGTTTTTTCGTGGAGGGTTTGGAGCTCAAGCGCGAAATACTTGTACGGGAACTCGCACAGCCACGCCAGGCTGCACTACCTATCGCCGAGCGCGGGCTTGCCAATGAAGAGGAAAAGCTGTTGATGGCAAAAACGGGCATCCTGTTTTCGTCCCTTATCGCAGGAATAGCCGGTACCGTTTCGCTATTGTTCTGCCCGGCAGCTGAAGAAGTTGCCACATCCTGATCTGTATCAGTTGCGCACGCTGAACCAACGCTGCCAATTGCTCATGGCCCTGTGAAATAACTCAGGCCGGCAGCACCACCATAAATATAGAT
>CAIYIP010000184.1 GCA_903926285.1 uncultured Gammaproteobacteria bacterium | reverse complement strand
TGGTTGCGATTACTGTCGAGCAGGCAATGCGTAGTCGTCAGCAACGTGCCCTTGCCATCGGTTTCTATGCTGCCACCTTCGAGCTCGTATTTGACGGTATTGAGTGAAGCTTGCCACTGCATGTGTAACTGCTGGTTGATATTGTTATCGAGGCTCGCATCATATTTATCACCCCAGCCATTGAACTGAAAATCAAGCAGCTGAACCTGACCATTTGCTGCCAGCGCAACCGGACCATAGTCACGGCACCAGGTGTCGTTGTAAGGCGCAATGACAATTCGCGGCGCATGTTTGCAGCGATCTTTCAGCTGGGCTTCGATGAGTTGTCTGTGTTCTTCGTCCTGGCACAGAATCAACGGTGTCACTTCCTCGGCAATCGCAACCGTCAGTTCTGCATAATCGTGCTGGATCGCGGTCAGCCACGGCTCCCAATCGGTGGAATGATGCGGCCAGGCCAGCAAAACGGCTTCCTGCTCAGCCCATTCGGGGAGCATGCTGTAGGTTTGGGACATAGGATTACTTCACAATTAACAAGGCGGTCAGCATAGCGGAAAATGCTGGTGCGCCCAACCGAAAACAGCCAGCAAAACATTACCAGTTGCACTCGCAGGAAATTTATTTGTTACAGTCACAGCCAATGGAGCCAAGGGTTCACGGGACCAACACAATACTCCCCGTAGTATTGCGCGCCGCCAGATCAGCATGTGCCTGCGCTGCTTCGCTGAGTGGGTAACGATTATTTATCGAAATCTTCACGGTACCTTTTTTTACTACTCCCATTACTTCGGCTGCCACTTTGCGCAAAGTTTCGGGAGTGTCAACAAAGTTGAAAAGGGTTGGACGCGTCATGAACAGCGAGCCTTTCTGGGCGAGCAAGGAAGGACTGAACGGTGGCACTGGCCCAGAAGCATTGCCGTAGGTAACGAAGAGACCAAACTTGCGCAGGCAGTCGAGTGAAGCCGGAAAAGTGGCCTGGCCGATTGAATCGTAGACAACCGGTAACATTGCGCCCTTCGTGATGCGTCGCACTGCTTTGACAAAATCCTGTGTTGTGTAGTTGATCACATGATGACAGCCGTTGGCCCTGGCAAGTTTCGCCTTCGCTGTAGAACTCACCGTACCAATGACAGTAGCGCCGAGCGAGTTCGCCCATTGGCACATGATCAGACCTACACCACCCGCAGCGGCATGGACGAGAATGGTTTCGCCCTTCTGCACGCGGTAAACCTGGCGCAGCAGATACTGTGCCGTCATGCCCTTGAGTAGCATCGCGGCAGCAACTTCACTGCTGATCTCCTTCGGCACTTTGACTAGACGTGTGGCGGCCACATTGACGACTTCGGCATAACACCCGGTGCCTGCCGTAGCAGTGACCACCCTGTCACCAATTTTAAAATCAGTCACACCGGCACCGACCGCACGCACCTCACCACACATCTCTCCACCCGGAACAAACGGCATGGTCATGGGATAGAGGCCACTGCGCTGATAGATATCGATAAAATTGACACCAATGGCCTGTACGCAAACCTGTAC
>CAIYIP010000183.1 GCA_903926285.1 uncultured Gammaproteobacteria bacterium | reverse complement strand
GTGCCCCGGGTGCTGGTGCGGAGGACTGCATAATCAGCGCAAGCAGACTTTGGCGGGCTGAGCTCGGGAGCCGCCCCCGTCGTCGTCCGACTCGACGTCGTGCCTCTCCCGCCCCGCTCTTCCGCACCGACGGTGGCGGGTTGTCGGTTGGGTGGATATCCTGTTGGACGTGATCGGTGAGATGGAAAGCGCGCTGCGGGAGGGATCTGATCAGGATGTACCCCGCATTAACATTGGCGCCGACGTGTGGGGCGAATCGAGCATCATGACAGGTGTTTGTTCACGCTGGTGCTCGACTTTTTTGCACATCGGATGGGGTCCATGTGATCGTCTATGTCCAGTTCTCGTCTGTAGGGGCAGGTCTGTATGTGACGGCAGGTATCAAGGTAACCATGCTGGATAACACCGGCAAGGATGTCGGCGTGCGAAAAGCCCGCGAACTCTCAGGCAACAGCGACATGTTGTTCCGACGTAATTCCATGAACGGCAGAGTCGAATGCCTGACCAACAAAAGCGAGATTGAACTCAATTCCCAGCTGCATGCGAATAATTGATCTTTTATGACAACCACTCTTGAACTCTGCAAGGCTCTGATTGCGCGGCCCTCGATAAGTCCCGACGATGAAGGCTGTCAGGAGTTGTTGATAGCTGAACTGGAAAAACTGGGTTTTACCGTCGAAAAGTTGCCCTTCGGCAAGGTGGCTAATTTCTGGGCAAAACGCGGCAATTCAGCTCCCGTTTTGTGTTTTGCTGGACATACTGATGTGGTGCCGGCAGGAAATCCTGCAGCGTGGAATACCGAACCCTTTGTACCCACTATAAAAAATGGTTTGCTGTTTGGCAGAGGTGCTGCCGACATGAAGGGTTCAATAGCCGCAATGATCACTGCGTGCCGCAGTTTCATCCATGAACATCCTGACCACAACGGTACCCTCGCCTTCCTTATTACCAGCGACGAAGAAAGTATTGCTGTAGACGGGACCAAGCGGGTCATTGCAACTCTGGAAGCACGTAATGAAAAAATCACCTGGTGTATTGTTGGCGAACCTTCCAGCACCAAACTGACCGGCGATGTTATCCGCAATGGCCGGCGTGGTTCGCTTAATGGCACCCTCAAAGTAAACGGGCAGCTTGGTCATGTGGCTTATCCACACCTTGCCAAAAATCCTATCCATGCCTTTCTGCCGGCACTGACAGAGCTGTGTGCGGTAGCGTGGGATGAAGGCAATGAATATTTTCCCCCGACAAGTTTCCAGATATCCAATATCCAGGCCGGTACTGGCGCGAACAATGTCATTCCCGGTGACATGAGTGTGCTTTTTAATTTCCGCTTTTCAACCGAAGTGACTGCCGCCCAATTGCAGGCGACAACGGAAGCAATCTTTAACCGCCATTACCAAGATTACGATCTGCAGTGGCAGTTATCCGGAGAGCCCTTCCTGACACCGGAAGGCAAGCTCGTACGAGCGGCAAGTGAAAGCATTCAGGAAGTGATGGGAATCCAGACTTCGCTTTCCACTGGCGGAGGTACCAGCGACGGCCGTTTTATTGCTCCAACAGGGGCTGAAGTCGTGGAATTGGGGCCGCTCAACAGCACCATTCACCAGGCCAATGAACATATCGCAGTAGTGGAGCTGGAACGCCTCGAAGCCATCTATCGGCGCATGCTGGAAAAGCTCCTGTTAACGTAAACTTCAAAATGTGCTGATTTACCCGGTACGGTAAAACTTGGCGCGGGCACATCCTTTCCTGGTTTATTTCCCGGTCTTTTTACCACTACACGGTATTGTGCACAGG
>CAIYIP010000182.1 GCA_903926285.1 uncultured Gammaproteobacteria bacterium | reverse complement strand
CGGACTCGGGTTTGCTTATAGCACTCAGCAGGATTTTGTCATCGCGACGCCCGTCTTTTTCGCGCTCAATTACTTTACTTCGCCGGTAGGGCGTATTGCGAAAGGCAAAATCCATCTTGCGTTTAAGCAGAGCTTTCTGGTCACCGCCGTTAACATGGACGACAGTGTCGTAGCGAAAATTTTCTTCAATCAGGTCAGTAATAATCAACACAGGCAACCCCTGGTAAGCACGGACTTCCTCTGCAAATGCTTCAAGGTCCTCAGGTGTCTTGCCGTACGCATACAGGATTGAAAGCTCACCTGATTGCCAGTGCAATAACTGCACCTGTGTATCAGTGATCAATAGAATCAGCGAATGTTTTTGGCCGGAAAAATTCATGAAATCATAGCCACCTAGGGCTGGATGTTGCTTAAACTGCTGTAAATAGGGCCCAATACAGAAATCATCACCCATCCTAGTAAAAAGCCTACAAAAATTGTCATGGCTGGCTGGATCAGTGCCTGTAGTTTATCGACGCTGTCCTTAATGTCCCTTTCATAGAAATAGCTGACATTGAGCAGTGCCTTATCCAGTTTGCCCGTGGTTTCGCCGATCTTCAGCATACGCACTACAAGTGGAGGAAACATACCCGTGTTGGCCAGACTGATCGAAATAGGATCGCCCTGTTCAATGTCATTCCTTGCCTTGGCAAGAGCAGCACGGACTACCGTGTTGTCAGTGATGCCTTCGGCAATTTGCAGACATTGTAAAATCGGAATGCCAGCGGCGTACATCATGGAAAAAAAGTTGGCAAAGCGCGACAGGATGATTTTTTGTAAAACAGGTCCGATGCGCGGAATTTTTAATTTGATGTCATCAATGCGCAGGCGGACGTCAGGATTGGTTTTCACGAGTATTTTCAGTGTCACAAACAGCGCAGGAGGAATAATTACCCATAGATACCAGAAATTTATCATGAAGTCAGAAGTGGCGATCAATGCTTTGGTGTGGAACGGCAACTCCTCACCCATGTTGGCGATAAAATCAATCAGTTGGGGCACCAGATAGACCATCAGGAAAATAGTCACCCCCAATACCACAGTGCCGACAATTAACGGGCTCATCAGCAACTTTTTGGTCGAAGTGTGTAGCTCGTCCTGCCACTTAATCATCTTGGTCAGAGATTCGAAAACTTCAGCAAGCTGGCCACTGGTTTCACCGGCTTTGATGAGGTTGATAAACAGGGTATCAAAAATATGCGGAAAATCTGCCAGCGCCTGCGAAAGGCTCTTGCCCCCCTCGATCACTTCAATGATGCTGGAGATCACTTCCTTGAATTCTGCAGTTTCGACACTGTCACGTAAATCGGTCAAGGATTCCAGCAACGGTACACCAGCCCTGCACAGCTGTGCCATTTGCATGCAGAACAGGATCAAATCGCGGCGATCAATGTTGTGTTTTACAAACGCCAGTTCGCGTTGGGTTGTAACACCTGCCCGGATCAGATCCAGCTTCATGTTGCCGAGTCGTTTTTCAAGGTCCGCTTCATTGTTGGCCTCAAGGTTGCCATTGCGGATCATTCCGTCCCTGGTCATGGCCTTGTAGCTGTACATAGCCATCGCGCTCAGTCCCTAAGACGTTCAGTCAAATCAACAACCCTGGATATTTCATCAACGCTGGTTGAGCCATCCAGGACCCTTCTGCATGCATCCGTTGCCAAGGGCTTGAATCCCTGCGACAAGGCAAGCTTCAACATTTCCCGCGCACTGGCCCTGTGTGCAATCAGATCATCCATGTCGCTGTTGATTTTGAGAATTTCGACTATGGAAAAGCGGCCTTTGTAGCCAAGGTTATCGCAGGTAGCACAACCAACAGGGCGGAAAATTTTCGGCACCACGGGTTCATGGGCAATACCCAACAGCTTGCGCTCTACGTCGGTAGCTTCCACTTCCTGTTTGCAATGCACGCACAGTTTGCGGATCAAGCGTTGCGAAATTACACCAATGAGATTGCCAGCGATCAGGTCCGGAATGACACCAATATCGAGCAAGCGTGGAATCGCGCCAATCGCCGAGTTTGTATGCAGTGTGGAAAATACCTGATGTCCTGTCATTGCTGCACGAAATGCCATTTCGGCCGTTACATGATCACGAATCTCACCAACAAGAATAATGTCAGGGTCCTGGCGCATCATGGAGCGAATACCTTCGCCAAAACCCATCTGGATGGATTCGTTCACGGTTGATTGCCTGATCATCGACATGGGATATTCAACAGGATCCTCCATGGTCATGATGTTCACTTCTTCTGTATTCATATGACTGAGCACGGAATAGAGTGTAGTAGTCTTGCCGCTACCAGTGGGACCGGTTACGAGTACTATACCTTCAGGACGTGCCAACAAGAGCTGTAGCAAATTCAGGTTTTCATCGCTAAGGCCCAACTGGTCCATCTGCACAATGCCTTTCTTGCGATCGAGAATACGCAGGACTACGTTTTCACCATGGGTGGTCGGTTGCGCGGCAACGCGGAAATCGATTTGCCTGCCAACGAGTGAAAGCGAAATCCTGCCATCCTGTGGAATACGGGATTCTGCAATATCCATGTTGCTGATGACCTTGAGTCGCACAACCATCGCCGGCCAGTAACTTTTGTGAAGGCTGCGGACTTGACGGAGCACACCATCAATACGGTAGCGGATACGCAGGAATGCTTCCTCTGGTTCGAAGTGGATGTCGGAAGCACCGCGCTGTACTGCGTCGGCGAGCAGTGCATTGACGAGCCTGACCATCGGATGGCTGTAGCCTTTGTCATCTGCATAGAGACTGTCGAAATCCAGTTCGCCGGTTTCAATTTCGTGCAGGATGCCATCTATGGAAAGTTCGAAGCCATAGCAGCTTTCAATGTTGCGAATGATGGCCTCTTCGCTCGCGAGCACCGGTGAAATGTGCAGATTGCCGCCGTTTTGCGCGCGGATCTGATCCAGTGCCACTATGTTGAACGTGTCCGCCATGGCAAGGCTGAGGTGATTTTTTTCCCGGTCATATGACAGTGGCAATACGGTATGACGCCTGGCAATCGCCTGGCTGACAATACGAATCGATTCGGCATCGAGCACAATCTGGGTTAAATCAATGCTGCGTTGCCCGGTATTTGTGCTCAGCGTATCGCGCACAATCGAGTCTGTAACAAAGCCAAGATCTATGAGGATCGAACCAAGAGGGCGTTTGGTATTCTGTTGTTCACGCAAGCCTATCCGTAACTGGTCTTCCGAAATTGCGCCCTGATCGAGGAGTAATTTACCGAGACGTTTACGTGCATTCAGACTTTGATCACGGCGGTCTGTCATTGTCTATTCTGTTCCAGAAAAGTAATTCTGCGGATGAGTGCCTGAATATCGAAGCCCGGCGTAAATTCACCTGCAAGTGTTTGCGCCTGCCGGTAATAATCCAGGGCGGCATCTGGCTGATTGATCTGTTCGAGGCTTACCGCAAGGTTGTAGGCATAATCCGGGTTTATCGACGCTTCGTTACTCTGGCGTGCAAATAGAAAGGCATCGAAATAGGCACCTTGAGCTTCGTTCCATCTTTGTTGGTTTGCATAGACATTGCCCAGAGCGAAGGACAGGGGAGCAACCTCAGGGAACTGTTGAAGCAGGCGCTGCAATTCCTGTTCGTACTGAAGCGGGTCAATGTCCTGGATCGTTTGTAGTAGCCCGGTACGGGCGAAAGGGTCTTTTGGATTAAGCTGCATTAAACGCGAATAAAGTTCTCGTGCTCTTGAGATGTCGCCATCGCGCAATGCGGTGGCAGCGCTACCGAGCAGCGCGTCCCTGTTGTTGGGGAATTGTTCCAGAACTTGCTGATACAGGGTTGAAGCTACAACAAAATCTCCCGCCTGCAAACTGGTATAGGCATCGAGCAGTTGCTGGTTATTCTTGTTTTGTCCTGTGCTGTGACTGACCTCGAGAACCGTTGCTGGGTTGGTTGCAGTGTTCGCGTTGGCGTTGTCTGCCACGATAGTAGTGGTAAATGTTGTTTCCTGCTCTTGAGAAATGCTGGCCGCAGAAACAGGCGGGGTTGGCGCTGGGGATGATGCTGCGCTTGCTACGGCCACTTCTGGTACATTTTCGCTTGCTTTAGTTTCGTTTGGTAGTGGGGGGGCATCTGGTGCCTTCGCAATTTCAACATCTATTACCGAAACCTGATTCTGACCTGGTGCAGTTATTTCGGGAGCGAGATCAGTGTCTTGCTGCGGCTGCTGTGGCTCAGGCTGAGTCACTATTTGCTGATCGGAGACACTGCGATTGGCACTGTCAGAATCGAGTAGCGCAGGATCTATCATCAGTGATGAGCTGCTGGAGTTCGTCAGATACCAGAATATTCCTCCGCCAAGCGGTACAAGTAGTACTAGCAGTACCAATAGTGTGTTGCGGCTTGAATGCGACTGGACAGGTTTTTGTTTGGCTGCAAAAAGCGAGCCTGCTGCCCGTTGATGCATGGTCGGAGAATTCCGTGACTGCACATCGTTTCGAAGAACTGGTGTTGTTTCTTCGATCTCTGGTGTTGTCTCAAGATAACTTTGCAACTCTTCTACAGAAGCCCTGGTGGGTTTGGCTGATGAAGATGCAACTGTAGACTCGCGCCTTCGTGTTTCACGCTTGCCATCACGTTCATTGCCTAGAAAATTATCGGTGATGTGGTCAGTACTGATGCCAGGGTCATTTTCTTCCTGTTTGAAGTCGGTATCCAGCGATGCAGTTACAACCGGGACCGGCGCAATATCGGGCTGACTGGCGGATTTACGGGAAAAGTTTGTTGATGAATCCAGATCAGGATTTTGTATTTTACGCTTGGCTTCTTCGGCCCTGCGCAATGCTTCCATAAGCAGGCTCATCAACTACTCCGCTTACTCGTCACGAGCGTTTGGTAGAATTCCCTGAGCGCGAGACTCTGTAGGTTCCAGTCCGTTGGCAGGCAAGTAGCTGCGATATGCTTCCAAGTCTCCATTCAGGGATGCCTGTTTGATAACGACAGGGCGGATAAAAATAATAAGCTCTGTTTTGCTCGCCTGCTCATCTGTGTAGCTGAATAGTCCACCAATTCCCGGGAGTCGTGACAGATAGGGTAGGCCATCGATATCAGTATTCAGT
>CAIYIP010000181.1 GCA_903926285.1 uncultured Gammaproteobacteria bacterium | reverse complement strand
CATGCCGCAGAACAGGCCCCTGGATATGACTTGCTTCGCATACCTCCCGTTTTTTGCTTGCGTGATCTGCGCTCCTGAAGTTAGTGTACAAGCCAGCCACGTACATCTTTCGCGCTAAAAGGGAACTATCAATGAATTCCATGTTACGGAAAACCCTGATTGGTGTAGCTGTCATTACTTTGTCATTGCTGTCCTTTTTTTCTGCCCTTGCTACAGCACAAACTGATCACGACATTAATCGCTTGTTTGATTGGGCGGAAGGGAAATACCCGCAGTTTTTTGGTTCCCAACAGACATTGCTCAAAGCTGGTATCTGGAGCTACCGTTATTATCCTCAGCAGAACACGTATGTTGGTGTTAATAACAATAGAGAAGTTTTTGTACTTGGCAATGTTTTTGGCGGCATGCGGTATGTAGGTGTCTTCGATGATTTTATCAAGTTGGTTGGTGTTGAGCCTGCAACTTACATCGTCGGAGGGGTTGGTGCCGACTATGCCACGCTTCAGGCACTGTTCGATGCCCGGGATCTCGGTCCTGGCGACATCGTGGATGTGAGGGGCGGCATTATCTATGCTGGCGACATCGTGATGCCAGCTGAAGATGGTGGCGCACCTGGCAATCCAGTGCTCCTGCGCGGAGTGGGTGAAACCCGGCCGCACCTGCGTGGCGGCACCAATACCATCGAGTTTCGGCTTTCCAATCACGTAGTCATGGAGCGCTTCGAGATTAGCGGCACCGAAGTGCCGGTCAATACCTTCCGCTGTGTATTCCACCATGCCCACGATATCGTGCTGCGCGACGTGTACATTCATGATTGCCCGCGTCACGGTGTGCTTGGTAGCGACCGGGATTCTGGATCATTAACAATCGAATATTCCGAAATCAGCAACGCTGGCTCCGGGGGCACCCGCCATGCGATCTACATGGCAACTGACGAGGTGGCATTTCCCGGCGCAGTATTTCGCCTGCAGTACAGCTATGTGCACGACAGCGATTTCACTGATGGTGCCGGCCTGGGAGGCAATCTCATCAAGAGCCGCGCCGAGCGTAATGAGATTTACTACAACTGGCTTGAAGGAGCCTATTATCATGAGCTGGAGCTGATTAGCCCGGACCCTGAAGGTGCATCCAGTGGATGGACAGATAGTCGCGCGCGTGAAGATTCCGATGTGGTCGGCAACGTGATAGTGCATACAAGCACCGCGTTCGGGTCGATCCTGCGTTTCGGCGGCGATGATTCCGGCGGCGGGCAGGGTAGCAAAGGGCGCTACCGCTTTCTGAACAACACTGTGGTAAGGATTGGTACTGACGACACTCCGACAGTGTTTCGACTGTTCTCAGGGATCGAGTCCCTCGATGCCCATAACAATGTGTTCTGGCGCGAGGGTAGTGAGGGTCTGCGCGTGATCCGCGAAGTCGAGGCCTTGTGGAGCACCGGAGTGAGCCGTATCAACGGCAGCAATAACTGGATCGATTCTGGTTCAACCTTCATACCCGGCGGTTTCAGCGCCAGCGTCGCTGGCAGCGATCCTGGTTTCGCTAATGCGGCTGGCTTCGATTTCCGCCCTGCGCCGGGCAGCCCGCTGCTCGGTCGTGCGAATATGTTGCCACAAGCGCCAGCAGGTTATGAAATCCCGGGTCCGTTATTTCCGCCGAACCGCCATCCGCCGCGTCGCGCTGCAGTAATGCCCGGTACCGGGTTGTCGCGTCCGTTGGACACTGCGCTCGACATTGGTGCCTTCGAGCTGGAAGACGGTAAATAGACGACAGTGATCAATTCGGGTCGGCACGCGCTGGCAAGGAAAGGTCAGCAAATAGTGGCAGATGATCCGAACCCATACTTTGTCCGGTCCAGGCCTTGTCACTGACAATATCTGCAGTGGTCAGAATGTGATCTATTCTGCTTCCCCAGAAACTGGTGTGTTTGGTATAACCTGTTCCAAAACCGGAACGGGAAAACGCATTGTGAAGATCGCCCCAGTGCCGGCGATAAATTGCGCTTTCAACAGGCAGGTTGAAATCACCCACTACAATAGTTGGTAATTCTTCACCACTGAAGATCCATTCGCGCGCTACGCTTGATTCCAGTTCGCGCTGGGCAATATTGCTGCGAGTCACATCGCCTAGCGTGGGAATGCTCGACAAATCCATGAATTCCTGAAGTGCCTCCCGCGGTGTTTCCAGGTGCAGCACGCCAACACGGAGTGTGCCGGCCGGACTCGCCACAGTCGCCCGGGCGATGGCTCCTGCCCCATTCATTTTCCAGAAATCTTCTGGGTCGCGCTCTTCCCACGCGAGCAGCGGCCAGCGGCTCGCAAAACACAGGCGCGTATTGCTGGTTTCAACAAACCAGTCGCCTTTTTGCCTGATACCATCTGCAATACTCGAGGAACATTCGGCTATGACAATGAGCTGTGGGTGGGAACGCTCAATCTCTGCAAGAAATGCCGAAACTTTGGTTTCACGTTGGCCGCGACCACCTCCGCCCAAATTTACTTCCAGCACTCGTAGCGACGTCGCTTCCTGTGAACCTAGCCGGTCATACGGGAGCTGATAGTCCAGCAGGCCAAAAACAAAAATCGGCACCATCAGCAAGCCAGCCTCTCCAGCGCTGCGCCGCGCGAACAATAACGCTGGCAGCAAGCCCGCAAATAACAGCACGGTAGCCCAACGTGGCCCATAGAGCAGGGGTAATGTCCACCACACGCGGTCGCCGAGCGCAGCAACAAGCACCCATGCTGTAAACATTACACAAGCGCTTAGCCAGGCGCACCATTGAGAAAATCTGGTCATTGTGACGTTGCCCATTTCAGTGAGAGTTCAGAACTGTCTACACCCCTGCGCTTGCCGGGCGGGAAGACGGGAGAGGAATTATGGAGAACATCTGACACGTAAAATTCATCCTCTTCTTCCATGAGAACGACATACCGCGCTGGAGTGTAGGTAACAGCAGCGCCATTGTAAATTGCAATGCACTTATCCTGAACGCCCTTGTCCTGCAACGCTTGCTGCCAATATTCAGGGCTTGTCCCGGGAAATCCTGATATCGCCCGCTTATGCTTCCCGGCAATTGCGCCAAGCCACAAGCGCGCTGCCCCTTAGTCCTTCTGAAATCTGTGTGCGCAACTCGGCAAAGTCAGTTTTCTTTACAGGTACAACGCGAAAAGTGCTGATTAGTTCCCAAGTATTGCGACACTCATCACAAGTTAAATATAAAGGGATGGCAAGTGATGAGTATTGTTTCTTAAATGCAATTTCGGAAATTGCAACTCCTGCTTTCGACCACGCTTTGGGCCGACGGTTTGAAGCAGGAGAGCCCGATGGCACGCCGGGTGCGAGTCCAGGTCCCAGATAGCTTTTTTGATATTGGTGCAGTTGCTCAAATGAAAAATTCACTACTTTTTATGCTAGTGCTCAGTGCCTTGTCCTGCAGGGTTCAGGCGCAGTATTCCTCACCCCAACCCCTGGTCGGCGGCACCAGCATGAGTTTGTACGGAATAGGTGAGTACGAGAACCTGGGCGAGCTCCTCTACATTGCTGTCCTGTATGTACCGCAACTTGAAAGAACGATCAGGTCGGGCTCATCCAAACGCATGGCGATGAGAATCGTAACCGACAGCCTGTCTGCGCGCAGATTCAACCAGCTCTGGATCGACGCAATCATGCTGAGCAGCAGCAGGGAAGAAAGGGTTGCCCAGACAGCGCAGATACAAAAATTCGCCAAGATGCTCAAGGACGAGCTGATCCGGGGCGACCAGGTCAGTTTCGAGTACCTTGAAACTGGTACCCAGACAGTCGTGTTGGTCAACCAGGTGCAGATAGGCGCAGTACCGGGCGACGCGTTTTTCGACATTCTGCTTGACGCCTGGGTGGGAGCCACACCCCTGAGCGGCCAATTGAAGGCTGGCATCCTGGGGCGTGCCGAGGAAGACAAGAACGCATTGCTCAAACGGCAATATGCCGAGCTTGAATACACGGAGGCGCGGCATCGGCGGATAGCCCGAAGATATGGCGGATAGTCACTGGTGAGCAAGACATACAGCTGAGCCGGCGGCGACTGAAAGCACACAGAAACTGCTTAAGTGGTTGAGCAATCATGCCGATAACCTGAGGTCCCCCTCAGGAAGCAGTGAGGCAAAGAATTCGATATCCGCCAGTTATCAGAAGCTAGATGCAAGGGCATAGCAGTTTGGCTGCGCTCGAACAGCCTGAATAATCACTGAAGATTCCAGAGGAAGTAATGAAGAACATTGCAGAGCGCAGAAACCGGCAGAAGCCTGGTCATGGTTCAAGAGCAGCGATCGCCTACATTCATGATGGCATGCACGTGTTTGCGAACGAGTCATATATAAAACTATTTAAGTACAGTGATCTCGATGAAGTACTCGCGACGCCCTTCATGGATATGGTGGCTGAAGAGTGCAGGAAAGAGCTGAAACTCAGTCTGAGGAATAGCCAGAAGTCCGGCAAGACCCCAGATGACGAGCAGCAGATCGCGTGCATGAAAATAGTGGCGATTGATGCAAACAAAGCTGCTTTCCCTGTCGATCTGCGGCTCACGCCGACCTTTTATGAAGATGAACATTGCCTGCAGGTGCGGATCATCGGCGAGCAGGCCACGGTGGCAACCCGAATAGTGGTGAAGAATCATCGTCGGGACGACGTCGCACGCACGATGATGGAAGAGCTGCCTTCGTATGAGTCCATAACTGAGGCAATTGAAAATGACAGCCTCGTTCTCGTGTATCAGCCGGTAATGTCGACATTAGTGATGCAGCCGGAGTTCTACGATATTTATCCGCAGATGCGCGGCCCGCACCAGCAAATCTGGACAGCGGAACAAATTACAAGTGTTGTCGAAAACACCCCATTAGCCCAGCAACTTGATCGGTGGATATGTGAGCGCGCGATTCGCTTGTTGGGATTTCTGTGCAACCAGGGCAGGACGCTGCAGTTCCAGCTCACTATCACGGCGCAATCCATCAAGGACGCTGGCTTCGGTGCATGGCTTGCCTCGCAGCTGACAGAGTGTGGCGTGGAAACGGCTTGCCTGGTGCTGAACATGCGGGAAGTCGACGTGCTCGTCTGCACTGATGAAGCGATAGCCCTTATTAAAATTCTGCAGGAAGCAGGAAGCAGGATTTGTATCTCCGGATATAGCAATTGCGAGGCAATAGCTGCAGTTGTCACTGAGTGCAAGGTGTGCCTGGTGCGGTTCGACAACGACATCAGTGACGCCGATTCCCGGAACATGTTGTCGCTTAGCGACCTTAAAGATCTCGTCGATAGCCTCCACAAGGACTCTGTGAAAGTGATCGCTGCCGAAGTACAAGACAAGGAGACGGTCGATTGTCTCTGGCTTGCGGAAGTCGATCTGGTGCAGGGAGTATGGTTCCAGCGCGAGGCGCAGGAGCTGCATGCCAAATCATTCCGGACAGAAATCCCAGTTCTGCGCAATGTCATCTAGAACTGGTTCGCCATATTGTTTACAAGGAAAAAAAGTATGGAAGAAGTAAATTTGCGTGATCTGAAAGTCATGGTGATCGATGACAGCAACACAATTCGACGCGCCGCAGACGTCTTGCTGAAAAAAGCCGGTTGCACCGTGATCACGGCAGAAGACGGTTTTGAGGCGCTGGCGAAAATTGTTTCCACCAGGCCGGACATCATCTTCATTGACGTGATGATGCCGAGACTGAACGGTTATGAAACCTGTTCGATAATTCGCAGCAATCCCCAATTCGCCCATATTCCGTTGATTCTATTGTCAAGCAAATCAAGTTTTTGCGACAAGGCACGAGGTGCGGTTGTCGGTGCAAATAGCTATCTGACCAAACCTTTCAGCAAAGATGAGTTGTTGGATACGATCAGCAAATTTACTACTAGGGTCGAAGATCTGGCGGATGCCCTGGTTGCGTGAATTATTTCGTCCTGTAGAAACATCAGTTTATTGAGGCGCGGATCAAGGAGCTGTCATGAAGAAGTTGAAGGTACTTATAGTCGACGACTCTGCCGAGGATACGCGGCAGGCGGCAATACTTCTGGAAAATGCCGGGCATCAGGTCATTGCCGCCAGCAATGGCGTGGACGGTATATCTATGGCGCGTACTGAACAGCCTGACTTGATCTTGATGGATATCGTCATGCCGGGTATCAACGGCTTTCAGACGACGAGGCAGTTAAAAAATGAGGAAATTACCAGAAACATTCCAGTCATCATCATCAGTGGCAAGGACCAGGAAACGGACAAGGTATGGGCGATGCGGCAAGGTGCAGGTGCCTACATCATCAAGACCGTAGAGCGAGCAGTCCTGTTGGGCGCGATCAACGAAGTAATGTCATGACTCCACGTGTACTGACCGCCAGCAAGGCATTCAATTTGCTCTTGAGTCTCGAAGAGGCGGTACTACTTAATGGCGATGCCGTGCCAAAAAACGCTGATTCCAGCGAACAGTGGTTCGGTGTGAGGTGTGTTATTGCAGGCATGAACTTTATTGTGCCGTTGCACCTGGTAGCGGAAATACTTGAGCCAAGATCAGTCACCGTCATTCCGGGTTGTGCTGGCTGGGTCAAAGGTTTGATGAATGTGCGCGGACGCTTGTTGCCCGTGTTTGGTGTCAGTGAGTTCTTCAACGGCGCAAGAACCAGAAACGGCTCTTCGCAGATCATCCTCGTCGAGCAGGGTACGACATTTTGCGGGATTGCGGTGGACAAGGTATTCGGCATACAGAAATTTTTTCAGAACGATTTTCGTGAGGGCGACCTGGTGCTTGAGGCTGAGCTGGAAGGGCTTGATGCGTATGTTGGTTTTTTCACTGTCGTGGGTAGTGATAACTGGTATCAACTGCACATAGGCGAACTCGCCACGCGAATGAGCCATACCAACCCAGCGGCGACAGTAGCGAACGAAAGCCGAGTGGATGGATCAAGGCTGCGGCCAGTTACAACAGCGGCAGACACGATTCCTGCAGCCACAAACCCAATGTAACGAGTGACGGGAAACGTATGAACAAGCCAGCCACAAATTCAAGGACAAAAAAGGATTCAAGAACCAGAATCCTGATGTCATTGGTTGTAATGACTCTGGTCTTGCTTGTGGTTAACCTTGTGTTCGTCAATATCCATTCTGCGGAAGACCAGATTTACATTCAGCGCACGGCGGATATGCGCGTGTTGTCGCAGGAAATTCCGCAACGCGTCTCCGAGGCCATGTCCGGCTCGAGCCTGGCCTTTGACCGGCTCGAAACTGCAGTGAAGGATTTTGACTCAGCCTGGAGCCTGATCAGATACGGCGAAGTGGCTTTTGTCGACTCAGGCATTGGCGTGAAGACCAGCTTGACAGGCCGCGATCTGGAAATAACGCGCATGCACCCGACCGCTGCTGATCTATGGATACAGATAAGCGCAAACGTTGCATACATTCAGAACAATCGTACCGACATCCAGCGCCTGTCCCAGATAGCCGCGACTGCGGCCGCCAATATTCCCCAGATACAGCGCAGTTACAACGAGGTCGTCAACACCTTGCTGGATAACAATGCGTCTGTTACTTCTATAGCAGCAGCGCAGCGCCAGACATGGCTCTCCGAACGTATTGCCCTGAACCTTGACAGGATTGCCGCAGGTGGTGATCAGGTACCGGCTGCGCTTGAACAGTTTCAACAGGGCGTCATCCTGTTTTCCGGCAACCATGAAGCCTTGCTGGAAGGTGATAGTGCGATCGGGGTAAACAGAGTCACCAATACCACCGCAAGGGCGGAGCTGACGGCTATTTCAGCATTGTTTGCAGAGATCGAGACACACGCGCGCGCCATTATCGAAACAGCACCGCAGATCGTCAGCGCATCCGAAGCTGCGGATGCGATTTTCGATCACGCTGCGTTGCTGCAGGCGGAAGTGACCAGGCTGTACCAGTTTTTGACGGACGCGAGAGGACAGCATCTG
>CAIYIP010000180.1 GCA_903926285.1 uncultured Gammaproteobacteria bacterium | reverse complement strand
CTTCGGCATCTGCGAGATCAGTTTTTGCGGTGCAATACTCGGTGCCGTCATCTTCATCCCAGTTTTTCATGAACAGGCCTTCAACCTGAAAGCCTGCTTCCAGCAACAGCAATGCCGCCACCGAAGAATCAACTCCGCCGGACATACCTACGATGACCTTTCGTGCGGAAATATTCACGACTGGTGGTGATAGATCAAGGACAAGGGGAATCGAGTGCCTTGCAGATAGTCGCGCAGTACTTTGGTGACAATCGGACTACGTGCTTTGAAGTCCGGTGCAAGGATCGTGTCGGCGCTGAGCCAGTGCGCCGCAATAATTCCTGCATCGAGCTTGGTTTCGGTTCTATGCGAGACAGCATGCGCGACAAAACAATGCCGAATGTAGGTGATGCCATTAGGTGCGGGGTAATGATAGAGCCCGAGAAAATCCGTGAGTGCAACCTGCCAGCAGGTTTCTTCGAGTGTTTCGCGGATCGCAGCCTCGAACAGGGTTTCGTTGGCTTCGAGATGGCCGGCTGGTTGATTGAAAACGGTGTGAGCGCCGTCTATTTCTTCCACCATCAGAAATAAACCGTCTTTTTCTACGATGGTGGCAACAGAGCTGTGGGGGAGCCAGATCATACAAGTACTGTGAATTTGCCAAAAGGGCTGCATGCTACCTGAATTACAGCCCTTCTTAAATGGAGAGGGGCAGGTGATAATGCTTAAAATAACGTATTTACACAGGAAATCACTATCTCATGTCCAGACTCACGCACCTTGACGAAAAAG
Organism: uncultured Gammaproteobacteria bacterium; assembly: GCA_903926285.1. Classification (GTDB taxonomy): domain Bacteria; phylum Pseudomonadota; class Gammaproteobacteria; order Pseudomonadales; family Pseudohongiellaceae; genus CAILUG01. Next base: position 2,248 of record CAIYIP010000180.1, on the reverse strand, counting down.
GACAAGCACAAATGGTTGATGTGGGTGGCAAGGCAGAGACTGACCGCACTGCTACCGCTGAAGCCACAATTGAAATGTTGCCCGCAACCTTGAAAATGATTCTCGCAGGTGGCCACAAGAAAGGTGACGTATTTGCAGTGGCCAGAATTGCCGGCATTCAAGCCGCAAAAAAATGCTGGGACCTGATCCCGCTCTGTCATCCTCTCATGCTCAGCAGCGTGACGGTCGACCTGATTGCCGATACAGAATTATCACAGGTTAGAATTGAAGCCACATGTAAACTGAATGGCAAAACCGGCGTAGAGATGGAGGCATTGACTGCAGCATCAGTTGCTGCGCTCACTGTTTACGACATGTGCAAGGCTGTTGACCGCGGCATGGTCATTCGCAATGTGCAATTGCTCGAGAAGGCTGGTGGCAAGTCGGGTGTCTGGCAACGTTAACCAAAATTCACACAGGTAGCAGGAATCAGCATGATTGATGTTCATTATTTTGCCAGTATTCGTGAAAGCCTCGGGCTTGCTCAGGAGCAGATAAGTGCCAATCCGGAAATCACTACCGTTCTTGCGCTAATGAATGCCCTGGTTGTACGCCACGGCGAGCCCTGGGATACCGTGTTGCACCAGAGCAAGGTACTGATGGCAGTCAACAAAACGGTTGCCCGTCCTGACTCTGCGATTAAAGATGGTGATGAAGTGGCCTTTTTTCCGCCGGTGACTGGAGGCTAGATGCAGCCCATGGATCCCATCATCAGAATCCAGTACGAAGATTTCAGCCTGGAACATGAAACCGCCTTGTTGCGCAGCAGAGGTAATAATGTGGGCGCGATCGTCACCTTTAGTGGTCTCGTGCGGGATATACACGAGGGTGACAGTGTAAGGGGGCTATATCTTGAGCATTATCCTGGTATGACAGAGAACAGTCTTATGGGTATCGCCAGGCAAGCCCAGACGCGCTGGGCCCTGCTCGGAATTACGATCATCCATCGCATTGGTGAGTTGCAGGCAGGTGCACAGATAGTATTTGTTGGTGTATCCAGCGAGCATCGTTCAGCAGCATTTGCTGCTTGTGACTTTCTTATGGACTACCTTAAAACCCAGGCGCCATTCTGGAAAAAAAGCCTGCAGGCAAACAGTGAGCAATGGGTTGAGGCCAAGGAATCCGATCTGGTTGCGAGCCAACGCTGGACGTAGGCGAAGCCTCCATGTATTGCCCAGTTTTGATTATTTCGCAGGTCTGACTGTTTCAAGCTACAGTCAGTTGCCTGAATTCTCCTGGCAATAAATCGCCCAAGTCCCACTCTCCTATCCGCCGGCGTATCAGGCGCAGGGTAGGAAAACCAACCGCGGCTGTCATGCGCCGTATCTGCCGGTTGCGCCCCTCGTTAATAGTAAGCTCGATCCAGCAATCAGGGATATTCTTGCGTACACGGATAGGTGGTGTACGTTCCCATACTGAAGGTGGCTCGAGCAGTCTCGCGGTTGCAGGTAGTGTCATTCCGTCATTCAGTAATACACCAGCGCTGAGCTGATCAAGGGCGCTTTTACTGATACTACCCTCAACCTGGACCCAATATGTTTTTGGTAACTTAAAGCGAGGATCGCTGATTTTTTGCTGAAGGCGGCCATTGTCAGTCAAGAGCAGCAAGCCTTCGGAATCTCTATCGAGACGTCCTGCTGCGTACACATCTGGTTGGTGAATGTAGTCTTTTAAAGTGCTGCGCCCCGCTTCATCTGTGAACTGGCAAAGCACATCATAGGGTTTATTGAACAGTATCAGGACTGACATGATTGGGGATTGTGCATGCGAAAGGCCGAGAAATGAGACTCTGGTAAATCAAGTATAGGGAGTCTCAACAAGCTTGCATAACCAAGCCAAGCTTGTGATTACGGCCTTGGACTGATGCTGTCAGGATCCAGCTGCTGCCAGATTTATTGAAGAATCGACATCTTCGGTTCTAAGCGCAGCAATATTCGCCGCATGCAGGCCTTTGGGGCCTTCAACGATATCGAATGAAACCGGTTGCCCGGCCTTTAAGGTTTTGTAGCCATCCATCGTAATCGCTGAATAATGCGCAAACAGATCACCGCCACCTTCATCCGGAAGAATAAAGCCAAAACCTTTTGCGTTATTAAACCATTTAACCTGACCAGTACTCATACTTTGCTAACTCCCCTCGAACACTTCCTTACGTTATTTTTATGTGTTTTTGACGTGGACTATTCTTATTCGATTTGTTATCCGATTG
>CAIYIP010000179.1 GCA_903926285.1 uncultured Gammaproteobacteria bacterium | reverse complement strand
TAACGTTCCGTTCATGTTGATTGGCCAGGGCAGCAATATCCTGTTCAAGCAGGATTATCCAGGCTTGGTCATTGAATTAAACATCAAGGGAAGAGAAGTGGTGACAAGTACTGAGGCGTATGCTGATGTGCGCGCGATGTGTGGCGAAAACTGGCATGAACTTGTGCGTTATTCACTTGGGTTGAATCTGTATGGACTTGAAAACCTGTCATTGATACCTGGTACAGTGGGTGCCGCCCCAGTGCAGAATATTGGCGCTTATGGCGTTGAAGTCAAAGAAGCGTTGCTTGAACTGCAGGCTCTTGAAATAGCGACCGGTAAGTACCACATCTTCTCCAACGCTGACTGCAAATTCAGTTATCGAAATTCCATTTTCAAACAGGAGCTGCGTGATCAATATATTATTTGCAGCGTGACCTTCAGGTTGTCCAGGGATGCCAAAATCAATCTCGGTTATCCCTCGCTCAAAGCTGCATTTCGTGGCACCAGTGCCGCTGAGATATCGCCCATGATGGTAAGCGATGTGGTGTGCAACATCAGAAGCAGCAAATTGCCCGATCCATCAATACTGGGTAATGCCGGATCTTTTTTCTGGAATCCTCGGATCACCATCCAGCAATTTGCCTGGTTGAAAGAAAAGTATCCTGCAATCGCGGCTTATCCCGAAAACGACCACGTGAAAATTGCTGCAGCCTGGTTGATCGAGCAGGCAGGCTGGAAGGGATATCGTGAAGGTGATGTGGGTGTGCATCAGGATCATGCATTGGTGCTGGTTAATCACGGTTCCGCATCAGGTACCGAACTGGTTACTCTGTCAGAAAAGATTCAGGCGTCCGTATGGCAAAAATTTGGCATCCAGTTGCACCCTGAAGTAAGAATTGTTTGAAATCCATGTTGGTAACCAAAGTGCAAAATGAGCGATCAGCCGGTATTTGATTACGCCAGTTTTCTCAAGCACGCCAGTGTCAGACCTGGTGTGTACCGTATGCTTGATGCTGATGGCGTGACCCTGTACGTAGGCAAAGCCAAGAATCTGAAAAAACGTCTTGCCTCGTATTTTCGCGGCACAGGCCTTAACAACAAGACTCTGGCTCTCGTTCGTCGTATCCACCAGATCGAAACAACGATAACGAATAGCGAAACTGAAGCACTGCTGCTCGAACAGAATCTGATCAAGGACAAACGTCCTCCGTACAACATTGTTTTGCGTGATGACAAATCGTATCCCTACATTTTTCTGTCATCGAAAGATACTTACCCAAGATTTGCACTGCACCGTGGCGCAAAAAAACAGGCGGGTCATTATTACGGACCTTTCCCGAGCGCTGGCTCGGTGAGGGAATCACTTGCAGTTCTGCAGAAAGTGTTTCAGGTCCGGCAGTGTGAAGATTCTTATTTTCGCAACCGCACCCGACCTTGCCTGCAATATCAGATCAAACGCTGCTCGGCACCTTGCGTGAATCTTATCACCCCTGAAGTCTACGCCCAGAGCGTGCGGCATTCTGAGCTGTTCATTGATGGCCACAATGACCAGATTACGCAGGAGCTGGGCAAGCAGATGGAACGTCTGGCTAATGAAATGAAGTATGAAGAAGCATCAACAATACGCGACCAGATTCGCGACTTGCGCCTGATTCAGGAACGGCAATATGTATCAGGTGAAAAAGGCGACGTTGATGTTATTGCCATGAGTGAGACGGCTGGTGTTGTTTGTGTGCATCTCATCTTTATTCGTGGCGGTCGGCTGCTGGGTTCGCGCAACTATTATCCAAAATTCACGATGGAATCTTCCCCCGAAGAATGTCTCTACGCATTCATTGCACGTTTTTATCTCGGTGAAAGCGGACAGTTTGCGCTGCCAAAAGAATTGATCTGCAGCCATGAGCCTGTGGAACGCGAGCAGCTCGAAGAAGCTTTGAGTTTTATCGGTAAATCCAAAATCACCATCAGCCACAAGCTCAGAGGGCACAGACAGAAATGGCTGGAGTTGGCACAGACCAACGCAGAACAGGGAGTGTTCACTAAACTCAATAGTTCACAGAATATGCAGAAACGCCTGAGCGCGTTACAGCAAGCGCTGGGCCTGGAAAAGCTTCCGGCTCGGCTTGAGTGCTTTGATATAAGCCACAGTTCTGGCGAAGCTACTGTAGCTTCCTGTGTTGTGTTTGATGAGAACGGACCACTTAAGTCTGATTACCGACGATTTAATATCGAAGGCGTAACAGCAGGTGATGATTATGCAGCGATGGCGCAAGCGCTCAGACGTCGTTATGCTCGGCTGCAAAAAGGTGAAGGCAAATTGCCGGAGTTGTTGATCATTGATGGCGGCAAGGGACAGTTGCAGCAGGCCGAAACGGTATTGGCGGAGTTAAATGTGCAAGGCGTCAGGATGCTGGGTATTGCCAAAGGCATTAGCCGCAAGGCGGGCCAGGAGACGCTGATTCTTGGCGGCTCACACCAGGAACTTGTCCTCCTAGCCGAGTCACCGGCGCTGCATGTCCTGCAGCATATTCGTGACGAAGCGCATCGCTTTGCCATCACTGCGCATCGACAGCGGCGCGGCAAGGTCCGTAACAGTTCCATGCTTGATTCGATTCCCGGCGTCGGCCCAAAAAAACGCAAGGGACTCCTGCATCATTTCGGTGGCCAGCAAGAGATACGCCGCGCCGCGATTACCGATCTGCAACGTGTGCCCGGGATAAGCAAGCAACTCGCTGAGACCATTTATCAATATCTGCACAACTCCTGAAGGAGGCTCAAAATATTTGAATAGTAGGGTAGAATTGTGTTTCCGACCTGAAATCCATTCCTGATGACACTTGCCAATTTCTTTACTTGTTTGCGTGTACTGCTGATACCGGTTTTTATGGCCGTTTATTATGCGGACTTCACCGGTCATTTTTTGCTTTCCTCCGCCATTTTCATTCTTGCCTGCGTTACTGACTGGCTTGATGGGCATATGGCAAGGCGCATGCGGCAGACTTCGCGCTTCGGGGCTTTTCTCGATCCAGTTGCAGACAAGCTGCTCGTGACCATTACGCTTGTCATCCTTGCAGCCAGTTACTCTACCCCTTGGTATACGATTCCTGCCGCTTTGATTGTGGCGCGCGAGGTTCTGGTTTCAGCCTTGCGTGAATGGATGGCAGAACATAATGAGCGCGATATAGTAGCCGTTGGCATGATGGGTAAAATAAAAACTACCATTCAGATGTTGTCACTAATCATATTGTTGGCAACGGATACTCAGGGTCCACCCTTGATCTGGATCAGTGGCCTCGTGATGATTAACCTAGCAGCGATGCTTACGCTGTGGTCGATGGCAATCTATCTGCACAATGCCTGGCCCATCCTCAAATCGGGGCTGAAATAATAGTGTTTTTACGCATTCTTAAGCTTGACTTGTAAGTATGGCAGATTAGAATAGCGACCTCTTTTAAGCCCCGGGTCTGACCAAAAGTCAGTAAT
>CAIYIP010000178.1 GCA_903926285.1 uncultured Gammaproteobacteria bacterium | reverse complement strand
CAATTGCATTGCCGCCAGCGCCACAGCCAAAACAGTAATAAAACTGCTTCTCAGGCTGGACGGTAAAAGAGGGGGATTTTTCCTGGTGGAATGGACACAAGCCCGAGTAATTCTTGCCTGATTTGCGCAGTTTTACGCGGGAGTCCACGACATCGAGAATATCGACCCGGCTTAGCAGGTCATCGATAAATCGTTGTGGAATTAATCCGGACATCGGGCACCCAAAATGCAAAGAGGTAGATTTGTCAGAAATAAATAAGGTCTGCGTGACCTTAAATTAATAGGTCAGTAATCGCTGAATATACAGTTGAGAGCATACCGCAAAAATGCAGTTGTCTAGCAAGGTTAGTGCTTTGGCAGAGTTAATTGCAGAAGTATCAGGAGAGCAGTTTTTTGACAAGCTGGCTGACTACGCCCATGTCAGCTCGGCCAACCAGCTGCGGGCGCGCAATGTTCATCACCGCGCCCATGTCTTTCATGCTGCTTGCGCCGGCTTCACTAATGGCTTTGGCAAGAATGTCGCTGATTTCAGCTTCGCTGACTGCAGCCGGCATGAAGTTCTGGATAACATCGATTTCGGCCTGTTCGACTGCTGCCAGTTCCGGACGGTTGCCGGCTTCGTAAAGCTTGATCGATTCGCGACGCTGCTTGACCATCTTATCGAGAACGCTGATGACACGGGTGTCATCTACATCTATGCGTTCATCGACCTCAATTTTCTTGAGTTCGGACAATATCAGGCGAATTGCTCCCAAGCGCTCTTTTTCGCGCGCCCGCATGGCATCTTTCATGGCCTCGGTGATGCGGGCTTTTAAGGGATGGTCAGGCATTGCGGATTAAGTTTCCGATCAGAACAAGCGCTGGGTACGACGGGTTTCGCGGGATACTTTCTTCTGATGACGCTTTACTGCAGCAGCTGCTTTGCGTTTACGGATGGAAGTGGGTTTTTCGTAAAATTCGCGACGACGGACTTCGGCAAGTACGCCTGCTTTCTCGCAGGAACGTTTAAAACGACGCAGAGCCACATCAAAAGGCTCATTTTCTTTAATTCTAACAACAGGCATAGATGTTTCCCGTAACAAGTAATGCGATCAATAAAAAATGCAGGAACCGGACGCGGTTTTAGGGTTGCGGATTGTAAGGCGTAAACCCACCAAATGCAAAAGGTTATCAGTATAATCCGTCGCCTTACCCGCGCCAATGAGAATCAGTAATGAGCATGGACCAGGAAAAAATTACAGTATCAGGAGAGGGACTTACTATTCTCCAAATGATGAAGGTAGCCCGGGGAGGTGCGCCAGTCGGAATTTCCCAAGCACCAGAAGTCCAAGAGCGGGTAAGGTTATCCAATGAATTTATTCTCAAGGCCGTAGCCGACGGCCAGCCTATTTATGGTGTTACCAGCGGCTTCGGTGCGATGGCCTACAAACCCATTTCGAAAGAGCAAGCTGTTGAATTGCAAAACAATATCCCCTGGTTTCACAAGGTTGGCGCTGGTAATCGCATCCCTGGTTCCGACGTGCGCGGTGCGATGTTGCTCCGTATGAACTCGCATTTGCGCGGAGCTTCCGGCATCCGCATGGCTCTTGTTCAGCGCATGGAAACCTTCCTCAATGAAGGCGCCACTCCCCACGTATATGAATTTTGTTCAATCGGAGCCAGTGGAGATTTAGCCCCCTTGGCCTACATCACCGCCAACCTGATTGGCCTGGACGATGCATGGAAATCCGATTACCAGGGCAGGGTGGTTGGAGCACGAACACTGGTCGATGAGCTGGGTCTTGGGCCTGCCGAACTCGGGCCCAAGGAAGGTTTGGCCATGGTTAATGGCACGTCTGT
>CAIYIP010000177.1 GCA_903926285.1 uncultured Gammaproteobacteria bacterium | reverse complement strand
TCGCATGGCGGTGCAGACTTTGCAATGTCAGCGGATGCACTTCACCAGAAGGTTCGCTACCAGCGCTGGCAGCAAGCAGTCGGCCTCCACCGACGTGATTTGCAATCGCTTCGGCAAGAATGCTACGGCAGCGGTTATGAGTACAGATGAACAGTATTCTCAGCGGGATCTGCATATCAGGCCTGTGTTTGCTACTTGAATCAATTATGAATTCAGACTTGGGGCATACTCGGATTTATTGGGCCACAGGGCAGCTTCACAACTATCAGGAGTGAGCACCTTCGTGGCTTTGTTGGGATTTAACATGAGGATTCTATATACGCTTAACCTATGCAGGATTAAGCGTATATAAAGAACATAAAAAGGACAGCAAGTAGCGCTATGAAGTTAAATCCAAAGCACCCTCGAGTAAAATTCAGGCAATAACTACCTTGCGGGTGAACTGGCCATAATTTTCCCAGCGTGTGGGTTTCTCGGGCATTTCGGCAGGAGTGGCCTGCACCTGGCCATTCTCGTCAATTACACGCGAAACCATGGTGTGTTCACCAGCTGCCGGATTGTTCCATTGGTAGGTAAAAAGTTTCCACGAGTACTTACTTGAGGCCGGATCAATCTGCGCCGCCTGCCAGGGGCCGTTGTCGATGCTGACTTCGACAGTCCGTAGCGGCGTGCCGTCATTCAGCACAAAACCGGTAATGATGTGATTCGCGCCATTTTTGGTGACACGGATGATGGACGACTTGAGATTGATTTTCGTGACTGAGCGTTCTTCCCAGCGCACTTCGCCACCTATGTCGCGCTTGCTGAGCGTGACGTAGTCGCGGCCCATGAATCTGCCCATGTAGCGACGGTCTTGCACATGGATCTGGTTGAGCCATTTCACGTTGGCCACGCCGTAGTAGCCTGGAACAACCAGACGTAATGGTGCGCCATGGTACAAGGGCAGCGCCTCACCATTCATTTCATAGGCCAGCATGATGTCGGGATTCATTGCATCGATCACATGCAGGCTGCGACCGAAGGCTTGTTCCACTTTCGCTTCGCGGATTGTTTCTTCACCTTTGTCGTAGCCGTAGAAAACAATTTCGATGCCCTCTGCCTGCACGCCGGCTTCCTGTAGCAAATCCCGCAGTGACGTGCCGCCCCAGCGCGCATTACCGATAAGGCCCTGGAATAAACGCTCGCTGTTGCCGCCGCATTCAAAACCTGCATCGATTTCTATTTTGGGTCGGGCTTTGATGTCGGCAAGACTGAGTTCAAGAGGAGTATTGACCAGGCCGGTAACCCTGAGTTTGTAGTCGATTTCTGCGACTTCCGGCTGGTTGTAATGCTGCACGATATAAAAATCGGCATTCGGTGTGTAAAAAGAATTGATGCCGCGTGTATCGAGATAATGAATGGCACCTGGGGCAACCGGTGGTGCGACAAAACCTTCAGGCATGTCGGAGAAAGGCACCAGGGTTTCTTCCGCGCCAAGTGCGAGTCTGGACCAGAAGGGGATGCCGGCAGTGGCTGCCAGGGCTCCCAGCGAAAGGCTGGTTTTCAGAATGTTGCGGCGATTTTGGTCAGTATCGGACATGGTCGGTTCTCCCTTGGTTCTTGTTATGTTGGCTTTGTGTGTGACGGGAACTGGAGGGGATTATTCTCTGGCATTCGGGCTTAGTCAAACAGCTTGAACTCATTGATGCGCTGGCATAGGCTCTGTGACTTCCCCGCTCTAAGGAACTAAACAATGAAACTTCACCAGTCAGTATCAAATGCCGCTGTTGTTCTGACGGTTGTGGTTCTCTCATCCTGTGCGCAAATCGGTAGCAGTACGGCGACTGCTGGCAAAACTGTCCGCACCGATCACTTTGTACCAGTAGTTTCCAGTGTGCCTGGGATGACAGGTTATGTATCCCAGCTTTATGTTCGTGAACGCAGCGCGTCTGACAGCCAGGCTGGCACCATGGAAGGCAAGGTTGTGCTTTTTGTGCATGGTGCAGGCACTCCGGCTGAAGTGGCATTCGATGTGCCTTATGCTGGTTTTAGCTGGATGGCATATCTCGCGGAGCGCGGCTTCGACACCTTTGCCATGGATATGACCGGCTACGGCCGCTCCACGAGGCCTCTGCTCATGAACGATCGTTGCAATTTATCGGAAGAGCAGCAACTTCAGGAATTTGGCGCTGCCTGTCCTCCAAGTTATCCGTTTGCTGCTACCACCATGGCTTCCGACTGGGACGATATCGAAGCAGTAGTAAATTACCTACGCGAACTGCGCGGTGTTGAGAAAGTGCATCTCGTGGGTTGGTCTCAGGGCGGTCCGCGCGCTGCTGGTTACGCAGCGCTGCATCCCGATAAAGTCGCGAACATCGTATTACTGGCACCTGCGTATAACAGGCAGGCTGCGGCCACTGCTGCGCAGGCCGGTATTCCCGGTGTTGCCATCACCAAGCAGTCTCGCGTCGACTTTATTGCAAACTGGGACCGGCAGGTGGGTTGTGATAACCAATATGAGCCGGCAGTCGCTGACGCCATCTGGCAGGACATGCTCGAGTCCGATCCTGTAGGTGCTACCTGGGGCACTGGTGTGCGCCGTGCACCACGTACCCCTACTTTTGGCTGGACTCCAACACAAGTGGCCGCAACGCAGACACCCATCCTGATGGTGGCAGGAACTCACGATGGTCAGGTCAACCCGGAACGCGTGCGTGAGTTTTATGCTGATCTCGGTGCGACCCATAAAGTTTATATTGAAATGCATTGTGCTTCGCATAATGCGATGTGGGAGAAAGATGCAGCACTGTTGTTCGATGCTACCTGGCAATGGCTGAGCACAGGCACTTATGCAGGACAGACCATTGGCACCTTTGACCTTGAATAAATAAAAGAAGCTGAGTTGTTATCTAATCCTGAATAAGAGGTACTGAGTGGAACTGCACTGACTTAAGGTCTTCTCCATGAAAGTGCAGGGGATTTCGTTCGCATGGATGCGAACGGAAGCTACAGGGACGTACTTGCGCGGTCCCCGGAATCTTCATGGAGAAGGCCTTAAGTCAGTGCTAGTCGGTCCTGATAGTGATTCCATCGCACACTGAATTTTTACTGGAGAGCATGTCTATGCAAAAGCACGTCCTGGCACTTGTTATTACCCTGGCGACAATCAGTAGCCAACTGCTGGCCGCGGCAGCACCTGAGGTTGATCCGCTAGCCAATCCTCCT
>CAIYIP010000176.1 GCA_903926285.1 uncultured Gammaproteobacteria bacterium | reverse complement strand
GCTCGGGTCTCTGGTCTTCATCAAGACTGATCAAACCGTCATTGTTGCGATCGCGGCGTTCAAACATGTCATTAAGACGCGCAAGGCGGGAATCGACAAATTCCTCTTCGCTTACCAGGCCATCATCATTTGCATCGAGGTGCTCGATTTGGCGTTCAGGATCGGGACCACGACGATTGCCAAACCGGCCGCCCATGCCGCCAGGTCCTGGCCCAGGACCACGGCCACCTTCGAACGCCGGGCGTCGGCCGCCATCAGATGGTTCAGCGGCAATCACTGCAGACATAACAGCAAGGCTGATCAGGGTAGTGATGCCTGCAAGTCCTATTGTTGTTAATTTCATGGGATGTATTCCTCCGGGTTTTAATACACAGGGTTGACAAATTCGTGAGTGCCGGCCGGCTGCTTCACTTATGGCTATCAACGCGAGTAATGATTTCGGGTTTACAAGCAGTGATTAATTTATTCTGGCTGACGGTCTCAATTACTTGAAAAGAGCAGCCTGGAGCGGCAAACAACCGCATTGCTTTCATGTGGGTTGGGGTTAGAATTCTTTTTGAGAAATTTATATAAATTGACATGGCCGACATGGACACCAATCAGGAAATTTTACGACTCAAGCAATTGCGACTGATGGGAATTACCAGTTATTTCCCGCGTTTTGCGCTGCCGGGTGCGCTGCCTTCGGAGCCGCATACATGGGAAGTTGTAGATGAACCAGAAATCACTCCCGAGCCTGCTCCGCATAAGTCTGCTCCGCACAAACCAGCTGAACCCCAATACGCTGACATCAAGCACGACTCTTTCCAGGTTCCTGAGTGGAGACAAGCCGAGGACGTAGTTGAAAAACAGCAGATTGCAAAACAACAGATTGCAAAACAACAGATTGCAAAACAACAGATTGCAAAACAATCAGCTCCTGTCAAAGCCGCTATAACAACGCAGCAAAACCGAAGCCCGAAAGAAACATCTCACGAAGAAAATACTGATGACGCTTTAAGCGTACATCTATTGTTGATCCCGGTTGATGAGCGTCTTTGTGTGCTGAACCAGATTCCTGTCGTCGCCAAAAGCCAGTTGCAAGAGAAGCAGCAAAAGTTGTTGGACAATATTCTGTTCTTCCTGGGGACGAGGGCTGCTGCCTATCATTCGGTGCGAACTTTCCGCTGGCCCTTGCCTGGCATGAGCGGTATCACGTCCAGTGATGCAGCAAAAAGCAGTCTCATGCATTTTCTTGAACAGTTCTCTCACGAGCAGCCTTTCAGCAACTTGCTAGTGATGGGCGAGCAGGGCGCTGGCTGGATGCGCGAAGCTGACAACGAGCGCGCAGATACTGCCTCGGCATCGCGCCCATGGCAGATGGTGGATACCTATAGTCTCGATCAAATGCTGACCTTACCGTCGATAAAACGCGAAGTCTGGCAACATCTCCTGCCGCTGCAGCTACGACTCAAGTCGGGTTAAACGCATGCAGCAGGCGCCAGCAGCTTTTACATGCAGGCCCATGCAGCTTGCCGATTTGCCGGCACTTGCGGAGTGTTTGCCAGAGGTGCTGAGTGGCAACTGGGCGGAAGCACATCTGCAATCGCAGATGCATTCAAGTCATGAATTTCTTGTGCTTGTACGCAACAATGCTACGCAGCAAACCATTGTTGGCTTCGCAGAATTTTATTGTGTTGTTGATGAATGCCACTTGTTGAATTTTGCGATTCTGCGGCCTTGGCAGCAGCAAGGACTCGGCCGGATTTTCATGCGCGAATTTTTACTGGCAATACATAAGCGTGACTGTGTCCGATGCCTATTGGAAGTGCGGTGCTCCAATCAACAGGCTGTGCGCTTTTATGAAAAAACCGGCTTTATCCTGGATGGCGTACGGCGCGCGTATTACCCACCTGTGGCCAAGGACGGCAGGCGTGAAGATGCGCTGCTTTATTCGTGGTCGTTATCTGCTTCCTGCTGAGAAACGCCTCTTACTTTCGCCAGCAGCTTGCCAATCAATTTGATTGCGCCGACGAGTATTGCAGCGATAACGAACATGGCTGCAAGCAGCAACAATGTCGACAACATAAAGCCTTTCAATGCTGTTAATGTCAGGCCGAAATAAAGCGTCAGGGCATAGATGGAGGCAAGGCCGAGGGCCAGGCCGCCAAATAAACCCAGACTGTTTTTGCGCTTCATGTAATTCTCTATGTAATTCAGCGGTAAAAAATCCACAAACTGGATGACTGATTTTGACGCTGTGAGTTATTTTCCGCCCGCAGCCATGATCGCTGTGAGGGCTGTTAGCAATTTCTGATTTTCTTCCGGCGTACCAACCGTAATACGCAAGCGATTGTCGAGCCGTGGCAGGTTGAAATAACGAATCAGGATGCCGCGAGTTTTCAGCGCTTCATAAATTTTTACGGCAGAGAACTCTGGTGGCACTTCCGCCAGCAGGAAATTGCTTTGGCTCTCTGGTGTATGTAATCGCAAATGGCTCAATTCGCCGCGCAACCATTCGCGTTGTTCCCTGACTTTTTTCCAGGTATCACTGGCATACGCCTGGTCTTCGATAGCGGCGCGCGCAAGTGTCTGCGCTATCAAATCGGTGTTGTAGCTGTCCTTGGTTTTGTATTGCATTGGATCAATCAGCGATTTTGCGCCGAGGCCATAAGCCATGCGTAAACCCGCGAGTGAATAACCCTTGCTGAAGGAGCGCAGGATGATCACATTTTCCAGCTCAAGCACGAATGGCACACAGTTGTGTTTGAGGGGTGGGTCGACAAAGTCGACGTAGGCTTCATCGATAACAAGCAAGCCGTTAAATTCAAGCGCGAGTTTTTTGAGCTCGGCAGCGGCCGTCAGTTTTCCGGATGGTGCATGCGGATTTACCACAAAACACAGCTTGATACCCGCAGCGTTGAGTTGCGCAGCAAGATCGGTTGGCAGGCTCCAGTCGGGCATCAGCGCAAAATTCTGCATACTGCAGCCGTGTGCAGCAACCAGTACGTCATAGAGTGAATAACTGGGCGCTGCCACTCCCACACACTCATCGGTATCGAGAAAGGTCGCCAGCAGCAGGCGCAATAGTTCGTCGCCACCGTTGGTAATGATGATGTTGTCGGTTTGCACGCTGTGCAGGCGCGCAAGACTTTGACGCAGCGCCATGGCGGTAGGTGGCGGATAACGCCGGATATTATCGACATGCATGGATGCGAGGGCTTTCGCGACTGCGGGGCCTGGAGGATAGGGGTTTTCATTGGTATTCAGTTTGATGACGTCAGCAGTTTCAGGTTGTTCACCCGATACATAACCTGCCATCGCTTGAATATTTTTACGTTCAAAACTCACGGGTATTACTCCTGCACTGCAGTTTTTCCCTGCGCGGGCAAATAAGTTGACAGTCGATTGTTCCAGCCTTGGAGCCAGCGTTGTTCAATGCGCTCTGGCGGCGCGTTCGCCACACGTTGCGCGAGGATGTTGCGAGCGCTCTGCACAAAGTCTTCGAGTGGCGCTGAAGAATTTACCGGCATGCCTTGCAGGACCTGCAACAAACCCCAGCCCTGGCCATCATAACGTTCATCGGGGTTGCTGCCTTCACCCTTGAAATGTCCATAGTCAATCAAGGCATAGAGCCCATAAGGAGTATCTGCCTGTGCTACCGCATTAAAACGGTTGGCAAGGGCCTGCTGTTCGGAAGCCGGTACGCCATCCAGCAAGTGTTCGAACGCAAGGTTGAAGCGGTTGACGATGAATGCCGTTTGCAGCTCCATATTTGCTGCAAGAAAGCTGCGCAGTTCCTTCAGTCTGTCGTCTTCGTACGCGGCAAGAAAGTCCTCTCGCGTTGCCCAGGGTTGCTCACTTTGGGCCGCTGTGATCCAGTCCGGGGGATTGACTCCCTTGCCCTGCATATACCCAAGCAAGGCCGGAAAACTTTCCGTATAGATTTCCTGTTGTCCTGCGCGATACCAGATGAAGTGACCAAGTCCCAGCGAAGGAAAGTCCTCGCCCGCATTCCAGGCCGTGAGGCAGGCGGGATTACTATTACATTCATTTTGAAAAATCTGCTGGCCCAGCCAGACAAGTTGCTCTGCATCAGGTTCTACCGTGGCTTGTGCTGAACTGAACACAGGTATCTGCAACAGCATGAACAAATAAGATTTAAGAATTCTGGTCCAGTTGCCGTAAGGAGATGAGAGAGCTGAAGGGCGTAATGACGGCATGTTTGCAATAATCTGAATTGTAGGGCTGTTCATGAAGTCTCATAACGGCTCAGAGCGGCTGTTACGAGGTTAAGCCATGCCAAGGTATGTTAGGCTATGGCGAGCAATAAAGGTGCGGAATTGTAGCATAAACCCCTCTGGGAACCTTTGCTGCCCAAGCGCGAAAACCGCTACGGAATCCAGAGAGAAGCCCGGAAAAAAGCCCGGAAGAAACCAAGCTGGCAGTCACACGGAAACCTCGGCTGACAACACCCAGTAATAGACATTACTTGTAACGCCTCAGTTACCGCAAACTTTGCAACTGCCCATGTTATAAAGGACAAGATCTTGGTCGATTCAACAGCAACTATCATGAAAAGTACCGTTAGCAAACCTGCTGAGGATTTTGTGCTGCGGCTGGCGGAAATTCATAAAAAGCTCAAGTTCTCCAAAAACCTCAAGAAGGCCATGAAAGAAGTTGAGACTGATATGCTCAGCCTGCTCAACTGCAAACTATTCACGATTTACCAGAGTATCGATAACGGCAAGGAAATCGAGGCGACCTACAAAGGTGGCATTGGTTCCAACGACAGCGACATCGTCATCAGGGTTCCCTTTAGCGCAACCTCGCTTGCCGGTTATGCGGCTTTGGCCCAGCAACCGATTCTCGTTGACGATGTGTATAACTCCCAGGCACTCACCAACATTCACCCACGGCTGAGGTGGGATAAAACCTTCAGCGAGTCCAAGGGACTATTTTTCAAATCCATGCTGGTAGTTCCTATCAAGGATGAAATTTTGCTCGGCGTGATGCAGATCATCAACCTCAAGTCTGATCCCGTCTTTACCCAGGAAGATCTCGCCAACGCTACCCTCGTCGCGCAGATGTTGGGCAAACAGTTCCGCGCCGAATTCCAGAGTACGCAGGGGCCGTTTGATTATCTGGTGCAGCAGGGGCGCATCACGAGCGGTGATCTTGCTGAATTGCCGAAAAAAGCCTCTTTTTTTAACAAGACTATTACCGGAACGTTGATGAGTGAATACAAGGTGGATGCCGATGAAATCGGCAAATCCCTTGAACTTTATTACCGTGTTCCGTATATGAGATACGATCCCAAGGTTGTTCCGCCGTATGCACTGATGGGAAACCTTGGCTGCAGCTATTTACGCAATAACCTGTGGTTGCCTGTTGCCGGCAACAAGGAAGAGGCGGTTATCCTGATTAGTGACCCGAGCAATTTCCAGCGCATCATGGAAATTCAGGGCATTCTGAATGCGCGCAATTACGTGTTCCGGGTTGGTTTGCCCGAACACATCCTGCAATTTCTCAACGATGTCGAAAAGCTGGAACTGAATGCCGGAGGCTTTGATGCGGTATTCAAAAGCATGGGGAGTGACAACACTGTAGAAGTTGAAGACGAGGCGGGGCTGGAAGAGGAAAACGCCGCAACTTCGGGCATTATCCAGCTGGTCAACAAAATTATCATCGAAGCCGAACGCCTGGGCAGTTCCGATATCCACATCGAACCCGGCAAGGACAAAACGCTCGGTGTAGTCCGAGTGCGAGTAGACGGTGTTTGCAGGGAATTGCTGAAAGTTCCGGCTGAGCATATCCAGGCCCTGATTGCGCGCGTGAAAGTCATGTCGCGGCTTGACATAGCCGAGCGCCGGCTGCCCCAGGATGGCAAGTGCAGGCTCAAAATTCAGGGCAATCTGGTGGAACTGCGTGTTGCCACAATTCCTACCGTACAGGGTGAATCAGCAGTACTGCGTATACTCTCGGCCAGCAGTGCGCTGTCAATGGAAAAGCTCCACCTGAGCCAGCAGAATTATGACAATCTGATCAACATTACCAAACATCCACATGGTCTGATTCTGGTGGTGGGCCCCACAGGTTCAGGCAAAACCACTACCTTGCACGCGATACTTGGGCACCTCAATTTGCCTGAACGCAAGATCTGGACTGCAGAAGATCCGGTAGAAATAACCCAGCCCGGCCTGCAGCAGGTGCAGGTTCATCCCAAAATCGGTTTCGATTTTGCCACGGCAATGCGCTCCTTTTTGCGTGCCGATCCCGACGTCATCCTGATTGGTGAAATGCGCGATCAGGAAACTGCGGCAATTGCGGTTGAAGCCTCCCTG
>CAIYIP010000175.1 GCA_903926285.1 uncultured Gammaproteobacteria bacterium | reverse complement strand
CTTCAACAGTAAGGAAGGGTTGTTTGAAGACGTGGTGCGCAGAACCTTGCTGCCGGAACATAAACCCGCTGCAAACTTTGTTGCTGACTTCGAAGGCACCACTGCTGAGCTGCTAATCAATCATTTCCGTTTCATGTATTCCTTTATGCAGCACGAAAAAGTACCGCGGGTGATTGCCATGGTGCTTGGCGAGCTGGTGCGCTTTCCGCAACTATCGCAATTCTTCTATGATGAAATGATCAGCCAGTCGCAGGCAATGCTGCAATGTATCATCGCGCGCGGCATAAATAGCGGCGAGTTCCGTAAATCTGCCAGCGACATGCACCATCAGTTACTGATTTCCCCGGTCCTCCTGGGAGTCATCTGGAATCTGCAATTCAAGCAGCAGGCGCCGTTGGATCTGGCGTCCTACTCCGAAATGCATATCGATTTTATGCTGCGCGCGCTTAAGGCCTGATTCAAGCACTCAAGCGCATTTTTCGGCGTACTCTCCAGCGCAAGTTTGCAGAATTTCCCGGCCAAAAATTTACTTGACGCTACCCATGCTGCCACCTAGTCTGACTCTTCCCCGTTGCTGAATTGCAGGCTTGTTGATGTTGATGAATTTTCGTACCGCGCTGGTGCTGCTTGCATTCGGCTGCATCTCTTTGGTGCAGGCACAGCTGCCTGAACCCCTCAGGCCGCCCGTATATGCCCATGTCGATGCAGAGCCGATCAGCGAGATGAGTGGCATCGTCAAAAGCCCGGGCCGCGACAACGTGTTCTGGGTGCATAACGATAGCGGCGATTCTGCCCGCATCTTTGCGATTAATGCCGAGGGCCAGAACATCATCCCCACATATTCAAGATTTTCGTTCTATGGTGAAGTGCCTGAAGACGGCAAGGAAGAATGGCAGGGGTTTCCGGTGCTTGATGCAAAAAATGTCGACTGGGAAGATATCGCGGTTGACGAGAACTACCTTTACCTTGCCGACATGGGCAACAACGCAAACCGTCGCCGCGATCTGGCGATTTACCTTGTCAGCGAAATAGATCCGACTGCGTCGACGCGCACCGCAGTTATCCAGCGCCTGCCGATTGTGTATCCTGACCAGGACGGCTTTCCCCCTGAAAAACGTCATTTCGATAGCGAAAGCCTGTTCACTTTTGCGGGCAAGCTCTACCTCATCACCAAACATCGCTCATCAGTATTGGAGACCGCAGAAGCAGGCGCCAAGCTCTATCGGCTCGATACCCAATTTCCCGATAAAGACAACGTGTTGACACTGGTCGACAGCCACGCAGACATAATGTCGGCAACAGGGGCAGATGTGTCACCTGATGGGCAGACTCTTGCGGTGTTGTCGTACTCGGCACTGTGGTTTTTCGCGCGGCCGGCAACTGGCGATCTCTGGTTATCAGCTCCTGCTGAGCAGATTCCACTGGACCGGGGCGCCACCAGGCAGGCCGAGGCAATTACGTGGGTTGATAATGAAACCCTTCTGATTACCAACGAAGGTGGCGACATTTTTCGCCTCGATCGCAAGCAACTCAAAAGCAGGTAAAAGGGTGCTAAAACTGGATGACATATCCTCGGCCTATGCCAAGCATGGTGTGGAGTGGAAACAGCACCTCGCAATGCTGAGCGCACAAGTTGAAAGCCTGCTTGAACACAATCATCTGCATGGTTCGATCAAGCAGCGTGTCAAAACCCTCGAAAGTCTCAGCGAAAAACTTAGTCACCTGACGCGTTCAACTGGCGATCCTAATCCCACCGTGCGTGATGTGTTGGGCTTGCGTGTTGTGGTGCCGTTCCAGGAAGAAGTGGAGCGCGTGGTTGAACTGCTACGCGAGCATTTCAAAATTGAACAGATCGAGCGCAAGTCTGAGAAACTCACGTTCCGTGAATTTGCCTACGACTCGGTCCATGTCGAAATACCCATAAGCAAGGATCTGGCCCTGCCGGGCTGCTGCAAGGAAGTTGTGGAAGTCCAGGTGCGCACGATCCTGCAGGACGCGTGGGCCGAGGTTGAACACGAGCTGATTTACAAAAGTCACTTCCGCTTTCCGAACAACGATTCCATTCGCAAGAAACTCGCTGCTGTTAATGCGAGCCTGAGCCTCGCCGATATGATCTTCCAGGAGATCCGCGACGCGCAAAAAGAAATGGCGCGTTGGGGGCAGGAGCGTTTTCAAGCGATGCTCGACAAGGCTACGGAACTGGGAGAGCCCGTGCTCGAGGCGGAGCTGCCTGAACTGCCGCAAGCCACGCTGCCGGGTATCGACCCCCCAGGCGCGAGTACACGCGCCGAAATCGAACGCAACCTGATGGCCGGACTCAAAGCCCATAATGAAAAGGACTACAACATGGCAATCGAGTGCTACAGCCAGGTGCTCGCGTGTGATCCCGAACTCGCTATTCGTGCGATAGTGTTTAATCATCGCGGCATGGCATATTTCATGCTGCAACACGAATCACTTGCGCTGAGCGACTTCAACCGCAGTTTTCAATGCGACAAGAATAATTATCGTGCACTCAACTACCGCGCGATGGTGCTGCGTCGCATGGGTTACGTCGAGCCTGCGCTCGAAAGTTTTACACTCTCACTCGAACTCGCGCCGATGCAGGCTGAAGTGTATTTTTTGCGTGCGCAAACACTGGTCGAAATAGAAGAGATTGATCGTGCAACTGCTGATCTGCGCAAGACACTCGAACTTGAGCCACAACACAAGGAAGCGCAAAATCTCATGCTGAAAATCTCCGCATGAGGGCTGAAAACCGCACTTTTTCGCCACAAAATAAGCGGTTTCAAAGCAGGAAAGTCGGTGCTATGATGCGCCGCTTTCCTGTTAAACACTGCTATTTTATCGCATGAAAGCGTTCTATCAAGATTTCAAACTCGGCATTCTCGGCGGTGGCCAACTCGGCCGCATGCTCATCCAGTCCTGCACCAACTTCGACGTCTTCACTGCCGTGCTCGATCCTTCCGATGTTGCGCCGTGCAGGGAAACTGCATCCTCTTTTCAACTCGGTTCGATTACCGATTTCGATACCGTCTACAATTTTGGCAAGCAGGTTGATCTGCTCACCATTGAAATTGAAAACGTCAATGTCCAGGCATTGTTCCAGCTTGAGAAAGAAGGCTTGGCCGTTTATCCACAGCCGCGTGTTATCGACATCATCCAGGACAAGCGCAAACAGAAACAGTTCTACCTCGACCATAATATTCCAACTCCCGATTTTGTATTGGTGGAAAATCGGGCCGACATACTCGCTCACTCTGGTCTGCTTCCCGCCTTCAACAAACTTGGGCGCGGTGGCTACGATGGCGGTGGCGTACAACGCCTCAACAGCATCCACGATATCGACAAGGCCTTCGATGCGCCGGGTGTGCTCGAGCAGTACATCGATTTCGAACGCGAAATCTCAGTGATTGCTGCACGTAATGCCAAAGGCGAGGTTGCGGTGTTTCCTTCGGTGGAATGTGTGTTTCATCCTGAATACAACCTGGTTGACTATCTGATCGCGCCGAGCTCAGCATCAGCTGCCGTGCTCAAACAAGCTGAAGCCATTGCAACAAAGGTTGTAGAGAGTCTCGAAATAGTAGGTCTGCTGGCGGTAGAAATGTTTGTCACCAAAAATGGCGAGGTGCTGGTTAACGAAGTAGCACCACGGCCGCACAACAGTGGCCACCAGACAATCAATGCCAATTACACTTCACAATATGAGCAGCATTTGCGTGCAATTTTGAATCTGCCGCTGGGTGCTACAACCATCAAGACACCATCCGCTATGGTCAATCTGCTGGGTGCTGATGGTTTCAGTGGTGAAGCGCGCTACGAAGGCCTTGACGAACTGCTGCGTATTCCCGGTGTAAGTCTGTATCTTTACGGTAAAAAGTTCACGCGTCCGCAACGCAAGATGGGGCATATCACCATCCTCGATACGGACCTGCAGCAATTGAAAGCAAAAGTCGAGTTGGTAAAACAGGTTATCAGGGTTGTGGCATAGAAGAGCAGCCTGAGATGGGCCGAAGTCGTGGCAGCACATGGCCTGAACACAATGCGAGATCATCACGGGTAAACAACATGAAGAACAAAACCAACGCAGCACAAAGAGCGCCACTGAAAGCAAGCACGCAGCGCATAGCCGAGACCAAACCCGTTACGGCCAGGCCGGCTGGTGCAAAAAAATCTGCAGCCACGAAGCCCCAGGCTGTGGCGAAGCCGCCAGTTAAGGCCAAAGTCGGCATCATCATGGGCAGCAGTTCAGATCTGCCCGTCATGAAGGATGCCGCCGACATTCTGGCTGCTTTCGGCATACCCACAGAAGTTGCCGTGGTGTCTGCGCATCGCACACCACAAGCCATGATGAACTATGCCAGTACCGCACGTGAGCGTGGCCTGAGCGTGATCATTGCGGGTGCCGGTGGTGCCGCGCATTTGCCTGGCATGGTGGCTGCAATCACGACACTGCCTGTGATCGGCGTGCCCATCAAATCGAGTAATTCAATCGACGGCTGGGATTCCATACTGTCCATTCTGCAAATGCCGGCTGGAATTCCAGTTGCTACCGTCGCACTGAACGGTGCACGTAATGCGGGCATTCTTGCCGCGGCAATACTCGGCACCAGCAATGCAAAGGTTGCGGGTAAGCTTGCTGAGTACAAGGAGTTGCTGAAAGAGAAGGTCAAGGAAATGAATGAAGGGCTGATCTGACCTTATTCCCCGTCAAACCAATAATTGATGGGGTTGTGATCCTTTCCATCCATAAAAGCAGATGTAGAAGTAACACAGCGCAGGCAGCGCAAAGCTCCATTGAATGGCACTTGCATCGGCAATCATGCCCTGGATAACCGGCAGGATCGCGCCACCAACGATGGCCATGCAAAGCATTCCCGAACCGTGGCTGGTGTAAGGACCGAGGTCAGCAACGGCGAGGCTGAAGATGGTAGGGAACATGATGGAGTTGCACAGGCCGACCAGGATGATGCTCCACATGGCGAGAGTGCCGGTGCTGAATATCGAAATGCCGATCAGCAGCGCAGCTCCGAGCGCACAAAACCCCAATACAGTGCCAGCCGGAATTCTGCGCATCACCGCTGCGCCGATAAAACGCCCAACCATTGCGCCGCCCCAGTAATAGGCGACGAAGGGTGCAGCATCGGCTTCAGCGAGTCCTGCAACATGCTGCTCGCCAAAATAGTTAATCAGAAAACTGCCAATTCCTACTTCGGCGCCCACGTAGACAAATATCGCAATTGTACCGAGTTTCAGATGGCTGAACGACCACGCGGTCTTGCCTCCGAAGGCCTCGCCATGATCCAGCGCTTTCTCGATTGCCAGCACTGGCAGGCGCAGCTTCAGGAAGACCAGTGCGAGGATAAAAAACAAACCACCCAATACCAGATATGGCATCTGCACAGTGCGCGCTTCTTCGCCAGCAACTCCTCCTGTAACGCCAACGCCAGCTACCGTGAGAATCAGCAGACCACCGAACAAGGGACCAACCGTTGTGCCGAGCGAATTGAAGGCCTGCGTGAGTGTCAATCTGCTGGAGGCAGTGCGCGCATCGCCAAGTGAGGAGACATAGGGATTCGCCGACACCTGCAAGATCGTGATGCCTGAGGCGAGGATGAACAACGCGCCCAGAAAAAAGGGGTACGAAAGAGTTGCTGCAGCCGGCCAGAAAATCCAGCAGCCAAGACCGGCGATGGCAAGACCCGCCACGATGCCGCGCTGATAACCGATGCGTTCAAGCAGCTTGCCCGCAGGCAGCGACACCAGGGCATAGGCACCAAAAAAGCAGAACTGGATCAGCATCGCCTGGGTGTAGCTCAGCGCAAACGCATTGCGCAAATGCGGAATCAGGATGTCGTTGAGGCTTGTCATCAGGCCCCACATAAAAAACAGACTGGTCAAAAACACCAGCGGCAAATTGCCGGCGGTTGGGGTGGCTGTAGTACTGCCGGTGGTGCTGGTGTGAACGGGATTCATGGGGTTTCCTCAGGGAGGCAGGTTAGCGGTGGCGGGAGTATAGGTGAAATTTGTGCTCAGGCGCAGGTCGCGTGAAGATGCGCCTACCGTCAGAAGTTTTGTGCCGGGCAGCGTTTGCCATCCGTGTATGGCTTCATTCCACCAGGCAAAGCGGCGCGCAGCCAACGTTATGGTTACTTCGCGGCTTTCGCCTGGAGCAAGGCTCACCTTGTCGAAGGCGACGAGTTTCTGCTTTTCGGTCTGTACGTCGGTGTTCCCCACATGACTCAGATAGACTTGCGGCACTTCGCTGCCGCCATGCGCACCGCTGTTGGTTACGGCAAAACTTACTTGCACGTTGTCACCTTCCGGTTTTACCTGCAGGTTGCTGTACGCAAAGCTCGTGTATGAGAGGCCATGGCCAAACGGGAACAGTGGCGCGATGTTTTCTGCATCGTACCAGCGGTAGCCCACGAACAGGCCTTCGGAATATTGCTGTTCATGTTCGATACCGGGATATCGTGTTATGTCCGTTGTTGGCAGATCGGCTTCGCTTGCAGGAAACGTAACAGGCAGTTTGCCTGAAGGATTTTCGCGACCAAGGAGCAGTGCAGCTGTTGCTGCGCCACCGGCCTGGCCCGGGTACCACATCTGCAAAATTGCATCGACGTTATTCACCCACGGCATCGTGATCGGCGCGCCGGTGTTGAGTACCACGATCACTTTGCCTTGCGCAGCAGCCGCTATTTCCTGGATCACCCTGTCCTGGTAACCGGGCAGTGACAGTGAATGGCGGTCGCCGCCTTCAGTGCCTTCCACATGTGCAAATATCACCACGCCTGATGCCTGTGTTGCTGCATCGACCGCAGCCTTGATCGTGTCCTCGCGTTGTGATGGCGTAACCCAGCCGAGCCGTAACTGCAGTGGGTTATTGTCGCCTCGCCAGGTTTCCACTCGTATTTTGTAGCGCTGACCGGCCTGCAGGTTGAGCGTGACACTCGCATTGCGCAGCCCATCACGCGTTGGCACCAGCGAAGCTTCACTCAGGACTCCGCCATCGTTGGCAATGACACGTTTGTCGTCGAGGAACAGCCGTGCCACAGGGCCGTCGGTCTGCAGGATAAGTTCATAAGTGCCGCTTTCGGGCGCCACGAGTTCGCCATGCCAGAACCACATGCCTGCACGCCGCAGCGCTTCGGGGCCAACATGGTTGATGGTTTCCACAAGTTGGGTCGTGCCGTCAGGTGCCATCTTTTGAATGCCGTTGGTGGCGGAATCCGGCATGAGCAGCGCAGTAACCGGAATCACCACGCCATCGGCATCGAAGCCGGGCATCCAGGAAATGTCGGTATGGCCGCTCATCGCGCGTAACGCTTCCACGGCACTGTCACGTCCGGATGGCAATACCCGTGAACTGCCCCCACCGCCAATCAGCGTCCACGTTGCCGTTGGTCCCATCAGGAGTAAGCTGCCAAGGTCGGTTTCCTGCAGCGGCAGCGCAGCATTGTTGTTCTGCAGCAGCACTGCACTCTTGATTGCCGTCTCAAGTGCTACAGCAGAATTATCGGTATCGCGACTCGCCACAGCCTGACGTGTACCATCGAGCAGGCCAAAGCGGTTCATCATCGTCAACAGTGGCCGCACTGCCGCATCGACTTCTGCTGCGCTGATATGGCCATTGGCGACTGCTGCGCGCAGCGGTTCTGCAAATTCGACCGCGACTTCGTACTCGGCATGGGTGAAGCCCGGCATTTCCAGGTTGAGGCCATTTTGCAGCGCAGCCAGCGAATGATTGGCCCACCAGTCGGTCATCACAAATCCTTGGAAGCCCCATTCGCGGCGCAGGATGTCGAGCAGCAGCGCGCTGCTCTCGCAGGCAAATGGACCATTCACACGGTTGTATGCGCACATCACGCTGGCCACGCCGTTTTTTACTGCAGCTTCGAACGCCGGCAGATAGATCTCGCGCAGCGTGCGCTCATCCACTGTGGCGTTGACATGCAGGCGATCAGTTTCCTGGTTGTTGACGGCAAAATGCTTGACCGTTGCCATCATGCCCTTGCTCTGGATGCCGAGAATTTCGCGCGTCACAATTTCAGCGGCGAGCAGCGGGTCTTCGCCAAAGGTTTCAAAATTGCGCCCGGCCTGCGGCACTCGCACGATGTTTACCATCGGCGACAACAACACGTCCTGATTACGCGCCAGACCTTCCATGCCGATGGTCTCGCCATAGCGATAGGCGAGGTCACGATCAAAACTTGCTGCAAGTGCAACCGGCGCGGGCAGGGCAGTGGCAGGGGCTAGTGAACGGATACCGGCAGGACCATCCGCGAGGCGCAAGGCAGGAATGCCGAGTCGCGGGACAGGTGGAATATAACCCGCACTCTCAAGGCCAACCGCCGGCTCAGGATCGTGGGCGCCATGCAGCAGCGCGAGTTTTTCGTCGAGTGTCATTGCACTGAGCAACTGCTCGACATCGGCCGCATGGCTGGTAAGGGCGAACAACATTAGAACAATGCTTAAAGAGGTAAAACAAAAACGCATGCAACATCAGACCTGACAATTTTGGCTGTGAGCATAGCCCAAAAATGCGATGTGTCCTACTGAATCGACTATCCCGGATCGCGACAGTTATGGTGGCGGTTATCGCGATAGCAGCGTTGGTGCCGGCGGGAGGTGGAAATGCCGGGTGAAAGGGTGGTCGTGAAAGCGCAAAGGAACCCGCCACTCTCCGTGGCGGGGGCGGGGTAAAAGCTAGTGGGCTGCTGACGCCACCTCTGCATCGGCTATTTTTTCATTATTTAAAAACATCTCGCTACGCACAACAGCCGAGATAATGGACTGGAAGCGATAATCGTCTGCACGCGCATCGGCCTGCACAAGTCGTACCTGTGGCATGTCCTGGTAATCCATGCCGCGGCCAACGGCATAGGTCATCATGCGCTGTACCACGTTGCGTGCGACGCTCTCGCGGTAGTTGAGCAGAAACTGCTTGAGGTCTTCCGCACTGTTTACTTGCATACCGTCGAACAGCACCGAGGCAGTTTCGAGCGGCTTGCCATTTTCTTCGGAGCGGAAGCGGCCGGTCGCATCGAAAGATTCAAGCGCAAAGCCGATAGGGTCCATGATCTTGTGGCAACCCTGGCATGCCGGATTGGTGCGATGTCCTTCCATCCATTCGCGTAACGAAGGCACATCGGCATTACCCGCGCTGCCAGCCACGGCAGGCTGCACTATTGGCACGTTGGGTGGCGGAGGGGGTGGTTCAACACCGAGGATGCTTGCCAGCACCCAGTAGCCGCGTTTTACAGGCGAAGTACGCCCCGGTTGTGAGGGCACTGTGAGTGAACTGGCCTTGCCAAGTATGCCTGCGCGTATCGCCAGGTCACCCTTCAGTTCCACGCGACGGAAGCGCTCACCCTTGATGCCGGGAATACCGTAGTGCAAAGCCAACCGCTCGTTCACGAAGGTATAGTCGGCAGTCAATACATCGGTCAGCGGCCGGTTTTCGCGGATCAGGCTGTCGATCAAAAGTTCGGTTTCCTTGCGGATCGACTCGCGCAGCAGATCGTCGAAATCCGGGAACTGGTCAATCACGGGGGCATGGTCATCAAGATTACGTAGCGACAACCACTGTCCGGCAAAGTTGGAAGTGAACGCAACAGAGCGGGGATCCGCAAGCATTCTGCGCACCTGGCGATCGAGTTCGTCTGGCTTGCTCAGTTTGCCGGCAGCGGCAAGCTCCAGCAGTTCCTGGTCGGGAATGCTGCTCCACAGGAAGAAGGAGACGCGCGACGCCAGGTCGAGATCATTGATGGCATAGATCGCGCCGGTTGCGAGCTCCTGCGGCTCCTGCTCCATCCGGTAGATGAACTTCGGATCAGTCAGCGCACGCTGCAACATCAGCGCTATGCCTTCATCAAAGTTGTTGTTCACGGCACGGCCCTGTTCGTAAAACGCGTACAGTTTCAGTTGATCCTCTGGTGTGCTGTGGCCGCGAAACGCAAGGTTGGCGAATTTGCCGATGATCTCGCGTGCGCAAGCAGGTTGCTGATCACTATTGGCAGGATAGCAGCTGAATAACATGCGTCTGCTTGGTGTAACTTCCGAAACACCGGAAGGATTATAGGGGCCATCCACGCGTACGCTGCCCACATGTGGAAACCACGTGAAGCCGGGCAGGCCGCCGGTTTCGATTGTGCTGCGCTCGAAGTCATTGTTCATGTCGAGGCCGGGAGCAAAATTATGGGCGAAAAAGGTGATGCCGATTTCATGCGGGCCGGCTTTAATTGGCACCATCACATCGAGTGTTGGCAAGGTTGGCTTGACCGCGTTTTCATCAACCTGGTCGGCGTTGTCAAAACGGCGCCTGCCCATGACTGAGTCCCAGTCGAACACCTTGATCTGCACGCCATCCACTAACACTTCAAGTTGTTCACCGCTGACATCGCCAAAGGCCTGATCGTTGCCCATGTTGCCGAGTGTGATCGCAAAGGTCTTGAAATTGTAGTCCCCATCTACCGGGAAATTGTGAGTGAACTTGATGCCGCCACGCGTGCCGAACGGCAGGCCTTCGATGCGATAATTTTGGTTGGCATCAGCCGCCACGCGATACAGCGTCTGCTTCACACCGGAAGACAAACCCACCGCAAGTTCGCTGATGTTGGCCGCTGCCGCCAGGTAGGCTTCAAGCAGGGCGGGCGAGAGTGTGAGTGTGCCAGCCTGGTTGTCGAAGCCATTACTCGAATCGTCCGGTGGCAGAAAATCGGCCGCGTTGATGGTGAGTCCGAGCAAATCGCGCAGCGCATTCTGGTACTCCGTGCGATTGAGTCGGTGTAGACCCGGTCGACCTGGCTTGATAGTGGCGTGGCTGTCGATGTCCTGTTCAAGCGAAGACGCCAGCGCCTGCATGGTAGCCACGTCTGGACGCGGTTCGCCAACCGGCGGCATCATGCCGGCCCGCAAACGCTTGATTACTTTTTCGCCGGTATCAGCGGCTGTATGGATGTTGTCTGGACCAAGCCCTTCGAGGTCGAGGCCACCCGAAAAGTCTTCAAAATTATGGCACTTGGTGCAGTATTCCTTGAGTAGATTGGTATTTTCCTCAGCCGCAAATGCGCCGCCGGAAGTGAGCACGGCAGTAAACAAGAAAGGATGAAGCAGGTGAAGATATAGGCGTTGCATGTCATGTACCCCCTGACCGATGTATGCGGGGCTTATGTTGCACAGTCGCTTGCGTAGCAAAGTTGATTTAGCACAAACAGCAACTATCTTCCGCAATGTGCAAGGTTTGCGCGAGTCGCGTGACGTTGCATCAGCTATACGGCAGCGGCAAGACCATGCTGTTTAGTTAACAAGCTGTGCTATACCCCCTGTCCGGATCGGTGTGTGGGTAAATCTGTCTGTATCTTTGCTGCGTATAACAAGGCGTTTGTTGCCGGATGTCCCGGTAATTCGGCAGGAAATCTTTATGGCGCGTAATCCTAATCCTCAAGGCAAGGGCATCGTTCCCGTATTACAAGGCTTGCAGCAACATTGGCTTGAACCCGTTGTGATGCCAAAACAAATCGACCAGATCGAGATGGAACTTTTCACTTCACTTTTTGTACTGCAGAGTGAATTCAAATTCAATCCGGTGCCCAACAAAAGTTACTGGATGTATGGCACAGACAGCGGTTGTCGCCTTTTGCTCGTTGGCCCTGATGAATGGCACAAACCTTATCCGGGTCACTTCATCGGTGAATGTGTGTTGCGGAAGGATCGTACATGGACCTTGATGCTCGCTGATGTGCTCACGCGGGATCACACCTTTATGGCCATGATTGATGAACATCGTACGAGGCTACACGCGGCATTTGAGCAAGCTAACAAAATCGACGATCTTCTGCCTGCCTTCGAAAATTCATTGGGTTATTACGGCCGTGTGATGGCCTATATCGTTGGACGCTCACTGCTCACTTCGATGCAACTGGCGGGCATCAAGGGCCTCGACTACAAGGGCGCGAAAAAGATGCTGGCGGATTTTTCTGTAAAATCGGTGTCAGAGTAAAAGGGCACTGACATCAGTCTTCTTCATGAAAATTATGGGTACCGCCCGCAGCCGGGCACGGTGGCCTGACCCTTAATTCAGGTCGGTTGCTTGTCAAGAGCGGAACCGTCCAAACCAGACACGCCCGTGAATCCATCCCTGGAGGGCTCGGATGGCGCGGTCCCTGTCGCCAACGGTCCGGTCTGGACGGTTCCGCTCCTGACTTCAGGCATTCGCGTAAGCTCCAGGAAACTGCATTCTATGAGCGCAAGATGATCTCCAAAGAACCGCGGCGCTAGATATAAGCAGAAGTGTCTTTGGCATGGATGCCAAAGCCAAGTCCCCACGGATGGGTTCACGACGTCTTCTGCTTATACCTACTGCCGCTGGCCAGGCTACGTTTTATGTAACAGCAGCCCGCTCAAACGAGCTCAACCGCGATGGCAGCCGGGATGGTGCAGTTGCCAGCGCTGCTTCCGACAGATCCAGTAGGGAAACATTGCAGAAGCCCTTTGCGACCAAATCATCAACCAGCGTGGAAGCTCCGCCACCGATATCAATAATATGTTCCTATGAGGTAACGTCAGTATCCGCAATCAGTCCCAGTGAGGTGCTGGCGTGCTGCTGAAACCAACTGACGGATTCCGCCGGTTTGCTGGTTCGACTTGGCGGCCGAGACCGCGGATCGAGCCCAGGAAGGAAAGCGGAATCAGCAAGCGTTCGCAATCTCATCAAACACTGCGCTTTTCAATAGCAGCTACTTGTGTTTCAGGTTCATTCAACTCACTACCGAAGTATCGCCGCCCCAGCCACAAGGCTACATGTACAAGCAGGATCAGCACAGGCACTTCAACCAACGGACCGATAACGGCAGCAAATGCAACGGGTGATGCCAGACCAAATGCAGCAATGGCTACCGCGATGGCCAGCTCGAAATTGTTCCCTGCTGCAGTAAAGGCGACTGCGGTCGTTGTAGGATAATCTGCAGCGATAAACTTGCCTGCCACGAAGCTCACCAGGAACATCACGATGAAGTAGATCGTGAGCGGCGCCGCGATCAACAACGCATCCATTGGGAGTTTAAGTACATCGCCGCCCTTGAGGCTGAACATTGCAACAATCGTGAACAACAGCGCACCTAGGGTGATGGGGCTGATGCGCGGTACAAAAACACTCTCGTACCACTCTTTGCCTTTGCGCGCAGTCAGTATGCGCCGTGTTAAGTATCCCGCAAGAAACGGAATGCCGAGATAGATCATCACGGCTTGAGCAATAGTCCAGAAGCCCACTTCGATGACACTTCCTTCAAGTCCGAAAAGCGGCGGTAGCACAGTGAGGAAGAGCCAGGCATAAATACTGAAAAACAGTATCTGGAAGAGCGAATTGAATGCAACCAGTGCCGCGACATACTGATTGTCACCGCGTGCGAGTTGGTTCCATACCAGCACCATGGCGATGCAGCGCGCGAGCCCGATCAGGATAACGCCTGTCATATAGGCTGGAAAGTCACGCAGGAAAAATACCGCCAGTACAAACATCAGTACGGGACCGATTACCCAGTTCTGGATAAGAGACAATGCAAGGACACGCCTGTCGGCAAACACCAGATGTAGATCCTCATAATGCACCTTGGCGAGTGGCGGATACATCATGAGAATGAGGCCGAACGCGATAGGAATATTGGTGGTCCCGACTGACAGGCGATCAAGCGCTATCGGGAGTCCTTCGAACAAAGTGCCGAGTGCAACACCAAGCGCCATTGCGGCGAATATCCACACCGTTAAATATCGGTCGAGAAATGACAGTTGAGTAGAACCGGATGCTTTCATTATTTTCTTCGCTTGGTATTTTCTTTTGACACACGAGCAAGTGTTATGCCCGCTCACCCATTTCTCTAAGTTGTTGTTGCAGCGACATGTGGTCGATTTTGGCGAAAGGCAGGTTCAGGAAGATGCGCAGCCGTTGCGAGAGTTCGCGGAAAGTTACGGCGAAAGCTGCACTTTTCATATCAGCAGATCCTTCGACAGCGGCTGGATCAGGAAAGCCCCAGTGTGCAGTTACGGGATGCCCGGGCCAGAACGGACATACTTCGCCCCCGGCGTTGTCACATACTGTGAAGATGAAATCCATTTGGGGTGCTTCAGGAGTGGCGAATTCGTCCCAGCTTTTACTGCGCAGGGTACTGACATCAAATTTGCGGTCCTGCAAGGTCTCAATGGCAAGCGGATGGACTTGCCCTTTGGGTTGGCTCCCGGCGCTATAAGCCTTGAAGTTACCGCTGCCCAACTGGTTCATGATGGCTTCAGCAATAATGCTTCGGGCTGAATTGCCAGTACAGATAAAAAGTACGTTATAAATTTTATTGCTCATGGCTTTTTCTTCACAGGTTTGGCTTTCATGGCCGGTAGGCATTGTTTGCCTCCGCAGCAGTTTTCAGTAAGGAAGCTGAGCAGCACATTCATGGAAGCGAAATTGGCACTATAAATTACATAGCGGCCTTCGCTGCGCGAGAACACCATGTTGGCGAGTACAAGTTCTTTCATGTGAAACGACACGGAGGACGGCGCAATGTGCGTAAGTTTACTGATTTTCCCTGCAGGGAGCCCATCGGGACCTGCCTGCACCAACGCGCGACAAATCGCGAGCCGGGATTCCTGGGCCAGGGCGTAAAGTGCGTTCACAATATTTAGTTTCATATTTCAATTGTAATTGAAATATTAAAAAGAGGAAGGGGGAAAATCAGGGAAGAGGGCGCCATTCAGCAGACACCTCTAATATCTTGTACTTACTTCAGCCAATTTTTCTTAAGTGGGATTTGCCCTTCGGTTCACTGGAGAGCTCTACTTGATCGACGCCATGTCGCTAACAAACCGATACGTCACCTCACGCTTCAGCATACGTCCGTAGGCCTCGTTAATCGCCTGCATCTTGATCAGTTCGATATCCAGGACAATGTTATGTTTGCCAGACAAATTGAGCATTTGCTAGGTTTCCTTGATGCCGCCGGTCAGCGAGCCGTGGGTAAATCCGCATGACATACACCGCAGAACAGCATCTCTATCTTTACGTCATCGGCGCGTATTTCGGAGCGTTTTATCTGCATGGGTGCCAGTGCGGCAGTTGCAGACGCTCAGTACTTTAGTCTTCAGGATGCTTCTCCGGTTGAATTGGGTTTGGCAGCAGTGATGCTGGCTTTATGCTAGTCCGGGGTATTGGCTTAAACTTGATTTTTTGCCCGAGCTTTTTTTTATGACGAATAATTGGTAGCAAAATTCTGCCGCTTTATTCTGGGCAAAGGCTTGACGTTGCCACCATGGGAAGGTGGAAGCTGCAGCAAATTGCTTCGCAACTGCCGGCAGCGACGCGTAACATCCAGACCAGACCAGACCAAACCAAACTTCACGACCCGAGCCAAAGGATTAGATCCATGAATATCGGTCACGCTGCGAAGGCGACAGGCCTTTCAAGCAAAATGATCAGGCACTATGAGGTGATCGGCTTGCTCAAAAATGCCACGCGCACTGACGCAGGATACCGTCAATACCACGATAACGACTTGCACGTGCTGCGCTTCATCAAGCGTGCTCGCAGCCTCGGTTTTCCGCTCGAACAGATCAAGGTGTTGCTGTCACTTTGGCAGGACCGCAAACGCGCGAGCAAGGATGTAAAGGCACTCGCGCAAAAACATATCCTCGAGCTCGAAGCAAAAATCCGCGAACTGTCGGAAATGCGCGATGTGCTTGAAGGCCTTTCGCAGGATTGCGCAGGAGACCAGCGGCCAGATTGTCCGATTCTGAGCAAGCTGGCAGACCCCTTGCACCCGCACTGCAGTCTCGACCCAGCGCAGAATGGGCAACACGTCAGGCACCAAAAATGAGTGAGGCGTCCACTTCCTGAGGCTAATGAGTGGAAGGATAAACACGACAAGCTTGCAGCTGTGCGTCGATGCAGTATTCACCAACTCCCGCGAGAGGCGATACCAATGCAACCACATTCCGGACATGGCACACACACTGCAGTTCACCAGCACAAGAGCAGCGGTTCTGCGACGGGTGCCAAGCCTGCACTGATTGATCCTGTCTGTGGCATGACGGTTACAAGCGACTCACCACACCAGTTCGCATACAACGAGCAGCAATTTTATTTTTGCAGTGCTGGGTGCAAAACAAAATTCATGGCGCTGCCGGAATCCTATCTGAAGACTACGGTTGCAGCTCACGACAGTCATTCAGCACCAAACTCACCACCTGATGCTCAACAGCAGAAGGGTGAATACAGTTGTCCCATGCATCCCGAGGTGCGCCAGATTGGTCCCGGTATTTGCCCAAAATGCGGGATGGCGCTCGAACCTGTAATGCCGACCGCCGAGACCGAGGCCAATCCTGAACTCGATGATTTCCGGCACCGCTTCTGGTGGACGCTGCCATTGACGATCGTGCTTTTTATCATCGCGATGTCGGGAGGCGCATTCGATGGCTTGCTGGGACGTTCCAGTCCGTTTATTGAGCTGGCGCTGGCGACGCCCGTTGTACTCTGGGCTGGCTGGCCGTTTTTTAGGCGCTGGGCAAGTTCGATTATTACGCTGCAACCCAACATGTGGACGCTGATTGGTACGGGTACAGGCGCGGCTTATGTGTATAGCCTGGTGGCCACGCTTTCTCCAGACCTTTTCCCGATGTCATTTCACATGGGCGGCGAGGTTGCCGTGTACTTCGAAGCCGCGGCGGTGATTATTTCGCTGACGCTGTTGGGCCAGATACTTGAATTGAAAGCCCGTTCTGAAACGGGTGCAGCGATCTGCGCGTTGTTAGGTCTTGCGCCTAAGACAGCGCTGCGTATTCGCGACAATGGCAGCGAAGAAACCATCGAACTGAGTCATGTACAGCCGGGCGATCGCCTGCGCATAAGGCCTGGAGAAAAAGTACCGGTCGACGGCGTGGTGGAAGAAGGCAGCAGCGCGATTGATGAATCCATGCTGACAGGCGAGCCGATGCCAGTGAGTAAGCGCGCGGGTGATGCGGTTATTGGCGCTTCGCTTAATACCAGCGGCGCCTTGATCATGCGCGCAGA
Source organism: uncultured Gammaproteobacteria bacterium (assembly GCA_903926285.1). Classification (GTDB taxonomy): domain Bacteria; phylum Pseudomonadota; class Gammaproteobacteria; order Pseudomonadales; family Pseudohongiellaceae; genus CAILUG01. Next base: position 3,738 of record CAIYIP010000175.1, on the reverse strand, counting down.
AAAAGTGGGCAGTGCAACAGTACTCGCACAAATCGTGCAGATGGTAGCCAACGCGCAGCGTTCACGCGCGCCGATGCAGCGCCTGGCTGATAGCGTGGCCGGCTATTTTGTGCTGGTCGTGATTGGTATCGCCCTGCTCACGTTGGTTGGCTGGGGTTTGCTGGTGCCCGATCAGGGGTGGGTGTTCGGCCTGATCAATGCTGTCGCGGTGTTGATTATCGCTTGCCCCTGTGCCCTTGGCCTCGCGACACCTATGTCCGTGATGGTAGCGACTGGCAACGCGGCGACGCAGGGGGTGTTGTTTCGGGATGCTGCAGCAATCGAACGTTTGCGCGAAGTGGACGTTCTCATTGTGGACAAGACGGGGACACTCACGGAAGGACGCCCTGCGTTTCATGCGGTCAAAGCCACGGCGGAATTCACGCAGGAAGAAGTGCTGCGGATTGCCGCAAGCCTGGACCAGGGCAGTGAACACCCGCTTGCCCACGCGCTCGTAGCGGAGGCCAGGCGTCTGCAATTGACGTTATCGTCAGCGGTGGATTTTGAATCTGCTTCGGGCATTGGTGTACGTGGCAATGTCGACGGCAAGGCCGTAGCTATAGGCAACACGGCGCTCATGGACGAGCAGGGCGTCGCCTGGAACGGCATGGCGCTTGACGCAGAAACACTGCGCCTCGAAGGCGCCAGCGTGATGTATCTGGCAGTGGCAGGCAAACTCGCCGGGCTGCTGGCAGTATCCGATCCGATCAAAGCTTCTACGATGGAAGCTATCAACGTACTTAAGGCCAGTGGCCTGCGTCTGATTATGGCGACAGGTGATGGATTGACTACCGCCAAAGCAGTGGGCCATAAACTTGGTATAGATGAAGTATTTGGAGAGGTCAGGCCGAAGGATAAAGATGATCTCACCGCGCGCTTGCAGGCCGAAGGACATAAGGTGGCAATGGCGGGAGACGGTATCAATGATGCGCCTGCACTCGCGCGCGCCGATGTCGGAATTGCGATGGGCACGGGTACTGATGTGGCCATGAGCACGGCACAGGTCACACTGGTCAAAGGCGACCTGCGCGGCATCGCGGTTGCGCGCAGCATATCAACCGCAACGGTGCGCAATATGCGCCAGAATCTTGTGTTTGCTTTTGTCTACAACGCAATAGGAGTACCGATAGCAGCAGGTGTGCTCTATCCGTTCACGGGTATGCTGCTGTCGCCAATGATCGCGGCGCTGGCGATGAGTCTTAGCTCTGTGTCTGTAGTGAGCAACGCATTGCGTTTACGGCGCAGCAAATTGCTCACTAAAGCCTGAGTATGCCTCGGTATTAGGGCGTCAGCTGATTTTAGCTGCTGAACCTCTGAACTGTTTTATAAAACTCAGCAGGCCCAGCGTACTTAAAACCGCAACAAGCATGCCGCTGATGCTCAACAGTACCTTGTAGAAAAAATTATCGAACCTGCCCGTATGCAAGGGATACGCAAAATTGTACAGGCGCTCTGTGATGTGTTGCGCCTGATCATCAATCCTGATGTCCATCCAGCCTTCGGACGACTCAATGTACACCTTGCTTTGCCCTGTGGGGTGCAGGCTTCCAGGTTGCTGCAAACCCATGATGCGGTAGGGTGAGTTGTCGCTGGGTACCTGTGCCGTACGAATGTGAGCGCCTGGAAACGTGGCGAGCGCGCGCTCCATTGCCGGCAACCAGTCGCCTGAATCGGCACCCGTGATAGTGTCGAGATTCTCCGCGAAATCGAGGCTGTATGCTTCGCCGCGAAACGGTTCGAGCAACAGTTTCAGTGACTGCTCAGGAAAAGCCAGGATAACCCCCGTGACAAGTGTGAGCAGGAAGGGCAGTGCTTCCACGATGCCGATGTTGCGGTGCGCGGCTTGCAGGTTTGAGCGAGCCGCATTTTGCGGCCAGAAACCGTGGCGCCAACCACGCCGCAGCGGCCAGAACGCAATGATGCCGGCAAACAGTAGCAGGATCATGGTCATGCCTGCAAAACCTGCAATGACCAGGCCGGTATTACCCAGCAACAGCCGGTGATGCAGATCAAACAACCACTCCTCCCAGCGTTCGTTGAGCACCCATTGCGCAACTATATGACCACTGGTATCGAGATACGCGTATTTATCGTCGGCCAGCGTGACTTTCGTCAGCGGGAAGTCTGAGGTGGGAAACTGGATCTGGTAAATATCGTTGGCACTGAATTGTGCTTCGACTCCAGTGGCGATGTCAGCCAGCGATTGAGGTGTGGCGTCGAAGGTCGCATCCGTCTCGACCAGCGCCATTTTTACGAATTCATTTTTCCACACCAGGATGCTTCCTGACACGCTGACTACCAGCAGCAGCAAGGCCAGCACAGCGCCGCCCCATGCGTGAACAGTGCGGAAAAAGCGGAACAACTTGTGTTTGTTCATACGACTGGCTCTGGCGGGATTGGGCATGCAGATGCAGGAATATTTATGAAATAACCCTATCTTTACAAAGCCGTAAAAGCAACTCTTGTATCATTTATGCGTTGGACATAGGCTCGGTTTCCGCACAAGGATCGCCAGGGCGGAGCCACGAATGGTTTCACCGCTAACTAATTCCCCAGGAGAGATGCAATGTCGATTATTTCCCGCAGAACATTTGTAGAAACCGTAGCAGCAACCGCTCTTGCGGCTGCAACACTCCAGGTTAATCCGGCCGTAGCACAGGAACAGGCCGTGGCAATCCCAAATGCTTTCGCAGGCGCGCACCAGCCCAAGCCGCTGCCGTTTGATCCAACCCAACTTGATGGCCTGTCAGAGAAACTAATCAACTCGCACTGGCAAAATAATTATGGCGGCTCGGTAACGGCTCTGAACGTCGTCAAGCAGCGTCTTGTTGCTGCACTTGCGGACGATGCCTTTCCACCTTATCTGTACAACGACATGAAACGCGAACATCTGCTGCGTACCGGATCAGTGGTGCTGCATGAATATTATTTCGCCAACATGGGTGGCACCGGTAGTCGCGACAGCGAACTTGACGCGGTGTTGACAAGTGCCTTCGGCAGCGTCGCTGCGTGGGAACGGGAATTTCGTCGCATTGGCGCGGGCCTTGGTGGTGGTTCCGGCTGGGTGATGCTCGCGTGGAATACTCACACCCGGACACTGGAAAACTACTGGATGTCTGATCACATGCACGCGCCTGCCACCGCATTGCCGCTGCTGCTGATGGACATGTATGAACATTCCTATCAGATGGATTACGGCGCTGCCGCTGCGCAGTACATCGATGCTTTCATGCGCAACATCAACTGGGCAGAAGTGCGCCAACGCATGGATATTGCTTTCAAGGCCTGATGAAAACGGAAACCATGTCGCGATGAATCAGCAAACACTTTCTGTCCAGGCCAACGATCTGGCGCCACCCTCGGTAACTTTCCGCGAGGCCTTTATGTTCTGGCTCAAGCTGGGTTTCATCAGTTTTGGCGGACCGGCCGGCCAGATTGCGATCATGCATCAGGAACTCGTGGAAAACCGGCGCTGGATTTCAGAACGGCGGTTCCTGCATGCGCTAAACTATTGCATGCTGCTGCCCGGGCCTGAAGCCCAGCAGCTTGCCACGTATATCGGCTGGTTGATGCATCGTACGCTGGGCGGCATTGTTGCCGGCGTATTGTTTGTGCTGCCCTCCTTGTTCATTCTGATTGCACTATCATGGGCGTATATCGCGTTTGGTGACACGCCACTGGTGGCGGGTTTGTTCTATG
>CAIYIP010000174.1 GCA_903926285.1 uncultured Gammaproteobacteria bacterium | reverse complement strand
TCGCGAACGCCAGTTCAGGGTTTATTACCAGCCGCTGGTTAATGCGGTTGATGGTCGCATCTCCGGGCTCGAAGCCTTGCTGCGCTGGCAGCATCCTGAAAAAGGCTTGTTGACGCCCCCCTGGTTTTTACCTGTTGCGGAAGCATCTGCCCTGATTGTCGAGCTGGGCGATTGGGTGGTAGACACCGCGCTGCAAGAAATTCAATTGTGGCGTAGGGAAGGTTTAATTGTGCCGAAAATTAGCGTCAATTTCTCGATCCGTCAGATTGAGCAACCCGACTTCGTCGATAAAATAATAGCCTGTCTGAAGCGCCATGATTTCCCCGGCGCCAGTTTTGAAATTGAAATTACTGAAAATTCACTTATGCTCGAAACTGAAAAAACCATCGACAAGCTCAAACAGCTCAGCAACTATGGCATACATATTGCGATTGATGATTTTGGTAATGGCTACTCGTCGTTGAGCCTGTTGCATAAACTTCCCATAAATCGGTTGAAGATTGGCCGCAGTTTTATCCAGGATCTGAGTGTCGATATAGGCCGCTCGATTATTGAAGCAATAGCGCATATGGCAAAAGGCTTGAAGCTCGAGATGGCGGCCAAAGGTGTGGAGCTGGATTATCAGCTGCGGTATTTGCGGAAGCTGCAGTGTCCGGTCCTTCAGGGATTTATTTTCAGCCAGGGCCTACCAGGCGTGGAAGCGCGGCGGATGCTGGAAGAGAGTGAGAAGCTTGTTGTGCAGGCGCCGAAATTGATGATTTCCCAGTAAGATTTGCGGTCGTCGCCGTCGCAAACTCATGCTGTCGGCTCCCGCGAATTTCCCCCTTCAGTTTTTCACGCGTGTTACTCGCGTAACAGATTTGATAATCCTCAGCCGTTTCATCACGCGCGCAAGATGCACGCGATTACGCACGGTGAGGGTCAGATTCACAATACTGAATTGTGCGTCCCGATCCGTGGTAGTCATTTTTTCAATGTTGGCTTCTGTACTTGTTACGGCATTGGCTATAGTGGCAATGATGCCGCGCTGGTGTTCAACTTCCACGCGCAGGTCAACGGTAAACTCTCCTTCCACGCCAGGGTCCCAGCGCAACGAGACGAATTTTTTCGGATCATTGCGTATCTCGGCGACATTGTTGCAGGACTCGGTATGAACGATCATTCCGCGGCCTGTGCTCACATAGCCCACAATGGGATCGCCCGGCAACGGATGACAGCATTTGGCGTAGGTTATCAGCAGGCCTTCTGTGCCCCTGATGGCAAGAGATGAAGCATCAGCATCATCGGTTATAAGTGAGCTCTGGTCTTCATTAGGTATCAGGCGGCGCGCAACAATAAAGGCCATGCGATTGCCGAGGCCGATATCTTCGAGCAGGTCGTCTAGCACTTCAAAATTGGTTTCTTCGAGCAGGCCGCCAACTTTTTCCTTCGGAATGTTCGACAGGTGATAACCGAAACTCGACAGTGTCTTATTGAGCAGGCGGCGGCCCAGAGAGATCGCTTCAGAGCGGCGCTGGTTTTTCAGATAGTGACGAATATTGCTGCGCGCCTTGCCCGTGACAACAAAACTGAGCCAGGCAGGATTGGGTTGTGTGCCCGAAGCAATGATTTCAACCGTCTGGCCACTTTGCAGTACCTGGCTCAAAGGTGCGAGCCTGCGATTGATTCGGCAAGCCACGCAAGAGTTGCCTACATCAGTATGCACTGCGTATGCAAAATCTACTGCCGTTGAGCCTGCGGGCAATTCCATGATCGTGCCCTTGGGCGTGAAGACATAAATTTCATCAGGGAACAGATCGGTTTTTACGTGTTCGATAAATTCAAGCGAGTTGCCCGCCTGCTTCTGCATCTCGAGCAGGTCCTGTACCCACTGGCGCGCGCGAATATGACTCTGGTTGGGGCGATCATCGGAAGATTTGTAAAGCCAGTGCGCGGCAATGCCATTATTGGCCATGGCTTCCATTTCTTCCGTGCGGATCTGGATTTCGATCGGCACGCCGTGCATGCCAAACAGTGTTGTGTGCAACGATTGATAACCGTTCACTTTCGGAATGGCGATATAGTCCTTGAAGCGTCCCGGCACGGGTTTGTAGAGACTGTGCACTGCGCCAAGGATGCGATAACACGTATCAACCTGGTCAGTGATGATGCGAAACGCAAATACATCGGTGATCTCTCGGAAGGATTTACGTTTCTGGCGCATTTTTTCGTAAATGCTGAAGAGATGTTTTTCCCTGCCGATAACACGTCCCGGCAGTCCTTCGCGGCTCAGGCAGGCATTCAACGCGGCCTGCACCTGCGTGACCAGTTCCTTGCGATGGCCGCTGGAATTTTTAACGGCGGCTTCAATGAGCGGCGCACGCATCGGGTACAGCATAAAAAAACTTAATTCTTCAAACTCTACCCTGATGTTGTGCATGCCGAGGCGATTGGCGATCGGAGCATAGATCTCGATGGTTTCCTTGGCAATCCGGCGCCGCTTGTCGAGGCTGAATACTTCGAGTGTGCGCATGTTGTGAAGGCGATCGGCGAGTTTTACCAGAATGACACGAATGTCTTTCGCCATGGC
>CAIYIP010000173.1 GCA_903926285.1 uncultured Gammaproteobacteria bacterium | reverse complement strand
TGCCCAATCTTCCACGACTACATGACCACTAATCGCGGCGTTGTTCGAGAATATGGTGTTATTGCCGACCAGGCAGTCATGTGCAACGTGTGTGTATGGCATGAATAAATTATTGGAGCCTATGCGGGTTAACCCGCCGCCGGCTTCAGTGCCGCGATGTAAGGTGGCACCCTCTCGGATGATATTGTCATCGCCGATGATCAGCGACGAAACTTCACCATGAAATTTTTTATCTGAAGGATCTTCACCTACGGAAGCAAACTGAAAAATCCTATTTCGCTTACCCAAGTAAAGTGGACCTTTGAGCATCACATGCGAGGCGATCACGCAATCATCGCCAATTTCTACGTCGGCACCAATGCTGGTCCACGGACCAATCTCGACATTGGCGCCGATTTTTGCACTGGGATGGAGGATGGCCAAATTGCTGATCATGGTCGAATCCAGGCAGTTGCTAAACCTGTTCCTTGCGTTCGGCACAGAGAATGGTCGCCAGGCAAGCCAGTTCACCATCCACGGAAGCCTTGCATTCGAATTTATAAATGCCACTTCTGACGGTGACTAATTCAGCCTCGAGTATAAGCTGGTCGCCAGGCACTACGGGGCGTTTGAGGCGTACATTGTCCGCGCCCACGAAATAATAAATATAACCATCGCGTGGTAATTTTTCCTGGCTTTTAAAGCCGAGCACACCCGCGGCCTGGGCCAGTGCTTCAATGATCAACACACCAGGCATGATAGGCTTGCCGGGAAAATGGCCTTCAAAAAACTCTTCGTTTGCCGTGACGTTTTTGTACGCCTTGATGCGTTTGCCGATCTCAATTTCAAGCACTCTATCGACCATGAGAAAAGGATAACGTTGGGGTAGATAGGATTTGATATCGGCTATGTGCATCATATAACTGGCCTGTTGTTGTTCAGAGCGGATCTTGGTTAGGGATAAGCAAGCAATAAACTATTTGGATTTTTCCAGCCGCAGGAGCCTTTTCCAGAGCTCGTCCAGTTGACGGAACCTTACGATATTTTTTTTCCAGGAAGCACTCTCAGACAACCCGGTACCAGAGGAATAAACGCCAGGCTTGGTGATGGACTGATTTACCAGAGACATGGCTGTCACCGTAACTCCATCACAAATAGTGACATGATTAATTACACCTACTCCGCCGGCAATGATACAGTTTTTCCCGATAGTAGAGCTACCCGCAATTGCACTGCATCCACAAACTACAGTATTCGCCCCAACCCGAACGTTGTGCGCGATCTGCACCTGGTTATCGATTTTGACTCCGTCTTCGACGACGGTGTCGTCAAGAGCGCCACGGTCAATGCTCGTGCCAGCGCCAATCTCCACATCATCACCCAGCGTAACGCCGCCCAACTGCGCAATCTTGTGGTAACGCGTGCCATCAAAAGCGAAGCCAAAACCATCGCTGCCAATAACCGATCCGGAATGGACAATCCCGCGTTTGCCTATCTTGACGTCATCGTAAAAAGTCACGTTTGGATATAGTTTCGTATCGTCGGCAAGGTAACAGCCGGAACCTATTACTGAATTGGCTCCTACACGCACGTTTTCACCAATAAAAGTATTTACGCCAACCACCACATTAGCCTCAAGTATCGCAGTGTTGGCGATCCTGGTGGTCGCATGAACCTGCGCGCTTGCATGACTTCCTGCGCGTTCCGGCGGAACTGGGCTGAACAATATGCTTGCCTTGGCATAAGCGAGATAGGGATTGGTAGCGACCAGACACGCGACCGGACATACAGCGGCATATTCCCTGCTTAAAATCACCGCACTTGCATGGGTGGTCAAAAGCTGGGAATGATAAAGCGGATTGTGGAAAAAACTGAGTTGTCCAGGAATCGCCTTTTCGAGAGTGGCGATTCCCGTGACTATTGCGGCTGGGTCACCGATCAACTCAAGGTCAAGCTGCTGTGCCAGTTCGCGCAGAGAGTAGGCTGATACGGTTGTCACACGCGATCGGCTGGCTATTATTGATTCTGTGAATTGAGTCTTTCAGTAACCCGCGCAGTTATATCGTATGCAGGTTGGAAGAACAGGACTGCTTCAGCGCGATAGACCAGATCATATTTCTCTTCCGCAACAATGGCCTGGATGGCCTCTACCAAGTTGGGTGAATAGGTTTCCTGGAATTGCTGTCTACGTTGTTCCGTCAGCGTTTGTAATTTTTCTGCCAAATACTGATACTGGACACCAATTTCCTGTAACTGCTCATTAGCCTTGCGTTGCTCCGCTTCACTCATGACCGCGGTATCCTTCTGTAGTTTTTCCTGCAGGGCTACGGCTTCTTGCTCGAGTGTGCGTATTTTCTCAGCATCTTCAGCCGTTTCAGTTCTAAGTTCTTCTTCGACTTTTTTTGCAATATCAGAATCGAACAGGGCACGCCCCATGTCGAGGACAGCAATTTTAGGATTCGCTGGTACATCCTGAGCCATAACGGAAGCTCCGCAGCAAAGGCCACCCAAAGCCAGAGCCAGCATCAGCTGAAGCCGTTTTGGACGGGAATTTATCAATATATTGGTTATCGTTTTCATAAATGTTCTCCACTGCTGAAATAGGTAAAAAAAGTTATGCAATAGGACTGTCGATGCTCAGAATGCCCCGCCGAGATCGAACTGGAATATTTCACTTTCGTCTATGGTACTGGTATTAAAGGGTTTAGCAAGGCTGAACGACATGATACCAAAAGCGCCAGACATCCAGCTCACAGAAAGGCCGGCAGAATAGCGCATCTGGCCAAATTCAAAGCCACTGCAGTTGTTCAGCTGGGTTTGCTCTGTTGAGCAATAACTGGAAAACACGTTTCCAGCATCCACAAATATTGAAGATCGTACCCTGCTGCG
>CAIYIP010000172.1 GCA_903926285.1 uncultured Gammaproteobacteria bacterium | reverse complement strand
TGCCATCAAGCGCCATCTGAAACGCGCCACAGCTCCCAGCACCACTGAGAACGGGTGAACGAATCGCTGTCAGGCTCTCCTGGCCATTGCCACGGCTGATCCACGTACCAGGCACACGCACAAGGCTTTCATTGATATGAATATGACGCACTGTGTCGAGCGCACTTTCGTCGAGACTGAAAATGCTCGCCGGAACATCGCGTAATGCATTCTGCTGCCGGTCGGCCGTGATCACGATTGATTCAAGTCGATTTGACTGCGCAAATGCGGTTTGTGACAGCACAGCCAAGGCAATGGCAAAACTGACAGGTGTACGAGTGCCCTTGAAATTGGTTCGCATAATTATTCCGTAATCGGTGAAATGGCGAGGTTATATTAAATTTTTATTGTAGGAAATTCAGGTCAGCTAAACTAAATGAATGCGTGCTGTGTGACAATGCAGAAAATCTGTAAATCACGTCCAATAAGAAGAAAATACTCCACTATGAGCATCACTCATTTTCAAACTGAAGCCTTGCTGTTCCATCTCGCCACTATTGGTGGTTTACCAAAACTGCAGGCCACTGAACTCTTCTCTCATGTCGATTCCGAAACGGTTGCCATGATGCTGGAGCAGGCTGCCGATTTTGCCACTTCGAGCCTGTTTCCGCTCGCAGCGGCCGGGGATGTCTCAGGCTCACGCTTGATTGATGGAAAAGTAACTTTGCCTCCAGGGACTGTTGGGGCTTATACGGAATGGTGCAGCCTCGGGTTCCCTGCTTTAGGCATGCCTGTCGAATATGAAGGCCTTGGTTTCCCCAGAATCGTCCAAAGTGCTGTGCAGGAATTATGTGATGGCGCCAACCTCGCCTTTGGCATGCTAGGCATCAACTTGCGGTGTGCGGTACTGGCGCTGTTGAAAAATGCCAGTGATGACCTCAAAGCGCGCTGGGTACCCGGACTGATCAGCGGCGAGGTCGCCAGTACGATAGTGATCAGCGAACCCCAGGCTGGCTCCGATGTCGGGAGAATCCTCACATCGGCCCGTCCGCAGGAGGACGGCAGCTGGCTGCTGACTGGTGCCAAAATCTGGATCTCCTATGGCGACCATGATGCAACGGGACAAATACTGCACCTGGTCCTGGCCCGCGTCCCCAATGGCGAAATCGGAACCCGGGGGCTGGGCCTGTTTGCCGTACCCAAATATGTCGACGACCCTACCAACTGTAATGGCATCAGCGTGCTGAGACTCGAGCACAAAATGGGACTGCACGCTGCGCCAACCTGTGTGCTCGACTTGAAAGATACTCGCGGTTATCTGGTTGGAGAAGCAGGCCGCGGCTTGCAGGCCCTGTTTGTCATGATGAATGCGATGCGTCTTTCTGTTGCTGTGCAGGGAGCAGCGGTTGCCAATGCGGCTACGCTGCATGCCATTGACTATGCTGTGTTGCGTCCTCAAGGAGGGAGTCCTCTTAGCAAGCCTGTGATGATCAGCGAACACTCCGATGTAAAGCGGATGTTGCTTGAGATGACAGCGGAGAGTGAGCTCGTGCGCGCGCTTGCTCTGAGGACAGCTTCATTTCTTGATTTGGCTGAGTCGGAAGATTCCGGATCCTGGTTGGCACTTGGCGAACTACTATTACCCATCGCCAAAACCATCGCCGCGGAAACTGCCTTCCAGGTTGCCAACCAGGGCATACAAGTACTGGGAGGGTATGGCTATACGAATGACTATCCTATAGAAAGGCTGGCAAGAGATGTCCGTGTAACATCCATCTATGAAGGCACGAGTGGCATCCAGGCTTTGGATTACCTGAAGCGCAAAGTACTGAATGACAAGGGCGCCCTGCTGCACCAACTATTACAATTGATCAAAACTGAAGTATCTATAGACACTTCACCGTTCTCGGATTCTTTGCAGATATTGCCAGAAATGATACTGAAAACGCTCAACTCATTAATCCAACTTGAAACAGCCCATAGAGGCGCTTCTGACGATGGCGCTTATGCATTTTTACAATTGAGTGGGCTACTGGTACATGCCTGGAATGGCCATACCTTGTTTGTATCCGCGTCTGAAACTATTCCTTACCAGCAAAGATTGCGAGCTGCACTTTCACTCTATGCCCGCAGTATTGTGGACAAAGCTGCGCTGTGGGCAGGCAAAGCCACCACTCCTTTACCAGCGTACGGCTTTCCTAAATAGGATTGATCTTGCAGTTGCTATCAATTAAGTTACAAGGCCTGCTTTTTTTCAAAAACAGTATCAATAACAACAATACATACTGGAGTTTCCCATGCAAGACTATCAATTGTTCATCGACAATGAATACACAGCTTCCACATCCGGCGTTTATACAGATGACATGAATCCTGCTACCAATGCTGTATATGCAAGGGTGCAGAATGCTGGCAAAGCTGATCTTGAGCGAATACTGGCTTCCTCAGCAAAAGCGTTTCAGACCTGGAAGGATGTGGCCCCTTCAGCCCGTGAAAAATTACTACTAAAAGTCGCTGACCTCATGGAAGCTCGCAGCAAGGAACTTGCAGAAGTATTGATCGACGAAGCAGGCTCCACGCTGCTGAAGGCAGGTTACGAAACCCATCACACACCCACCTTTGTCCGCTCAATGGCTGGCGAATGCCGCAGAGTAAAAGGGGAAACCTACCTCTCTGATTATCCGGGCGTTAAGTCATATAGCATCCGCCGCCCTCTTGGCGTAGTGCTGGCAATCGCTCCATTTAACTTCCCCTTGCTGCTTGGTATACGCAAAATTGGATTTGCGCTCGCGGCAGGCAATACGGTAATTCTGAAGCCTTCAGAAATGACACCGGTGATTGGCTTAAAAATCGGCGAACTGTTCCGTGATGCCGGGTTCCCTGCAGGAGTTCTGAATGTGATTCCTGCATTGGGCGCTGAAATCGGCGATGACCTCATCACAGATTCACGCGTGAGATTTGTAACCTTCACGGGTTCCACCAAGGTAGGACGACAAGTAGGCGCCACTGCAGCAGCCCATGGCAAACGCTTTGCTCTCGAAATGGGCGGCAAAAATCCCATAATTGTTCTGAATGATGCAGATATTGACTATGCGGTAAACACTGCTTCCTTCAGCAACTTTATGCATCAGGGCCAGATATGCATGACTGGTTCGCGCGTTATTGTAGAAGCAGGAATTTATGACGAGTTCTGCAAGCGGTTTGCAGCCAAGGTAGGAACCCTGAAATACGGCAGCAATCCTCGCGAGCCAGGCTTGATTGTCGGACCATTGATTCGCACCACACAGGGGCCGTTTATAAAGGAGCAGGTAGAAAAAGCTGTCGCACAAGGTGCTCGAGTGTTGACCGGCGGCAATTATGAAGGGAACGTTTTCCAACCTACGGTAGTCGCGGATATAACCCAGCAAATGAGCATCTTCAAGACTGAATGCTTTGGACCCGTTGCGTCAGTCATCAAGGCGAATGACCATCTCCATGCGCTTGCACTGGCCAATGATGCTGATTACGGTTTGTCTTCAGCGGTCATAACCAATGATCTGCAAAAAGCCATCGCAATTTCCGAAGGCATTGAAGCCGGCATGGTCCACATCAACGGGCCATCAGTGCGTGATGAGCCTGTTATTCCATTTGGCGGCGTCAAGGGCAGTGGCACGGGTCGGGAAGGAGGACACTTTTCAATAG
>CAIYIP010000171.1 GCA_903926285.1 uncultured Gammaproteobacteria bacterium | reverse complement strand
TTTTTTCATCAATCTCTACAATGCTGATCCGCTCTTCTGTCTGCGCCTCGGGGCTAAGCCGCCAGCCAAATGCGCCAACCTGTTCTTCAAAAGTTGCAAGCCCATTTTTGAAAACAAGACAGATCGCCAATGTAATAACCGCAGACAGCCCGAGCAACAACAGGCGCGCCTGAAGTGGTTTGAGGCCGAGGACCCTGGCAACAAGACCCATGCCTCCAAATTGGCGGGAAAAAGTCCACATTATGGTTTGACACCCCAAAGAGTCAGACCTTCGATGGCGCCTGTCTGCAGGGTTTTCTCAAAAAAGTATGCGGCTTCGGTACCATCCAGACTTACCGCGCCAGCCATTGCCTGAGTGTCGCCCCTTGAATAGAAATAACCGCCTGCCCATATTCTGCCACCGTCGCGGAATTCAACATTACCGGTTGCGGCATGGTTCATCTGGAGATTGGTGGAAAATTGATTTCCATCGAAATCGATATTCAATATCCCGCTGGTGATATTCATCAGCTGTGACTGGCCATTTGCTTTATAAACCGCCTGAGCCTGCGTCAGATTAAAGCCTAGCGTTCCCAAGCCTGGCTTGACTTCATTCGGGCCATTTTCGGTGCGATACAAGAAATACTTATTGTTTTCGTTTACTACGGTGACTTTACGATCACCCGCTTTGGCTATTTCGATGGGAACAGTGATGCGCTCAAGTGAAGCATTGTCGTTATTCCAGCGCCCCCAAACCAGATGGCGGTTAGTCAGGCTGGCTGCACCTACAGGAACATCGGGGGTAAATTCAGCCGGCACCTGAATTGCTGGTGGGGCAGGGGTAACTTGCGGCCCTCCCTTGGCGACAGCAAAAGCCTGCGCAACCGCTTTTGAAGTGACAGATTCAGTGTAGAGACCTTCGTCTTTCTTTTTCGTTTCTGATGAAGCAACAGGTGCAATTACGGCAGACTCAAGGGCAACCTCAGACATGACTGGGGATGCAAGTGACAACAATAAGGCTTCATGCGTATCGGCGCTGACCTGCACAATCTGGTTTGCTCCGCCGGCCAGCTCAAGAGCATCTTGGCTACAGGGGCCAAAAGCGGCCACCAAACACTCTGCAGAATAGGGAGCAATGATAATGGCACCTTCATTCACCAGTGCGCGCACACCGTCCGGGTTGGCACTGACAACAAAATCAGTACCGCGCACGCCTATAGCGGCAATTGGTGTGTCCATGCGAAAATTCTCGCGCGCCGCCTTGGCTGCCTTGCCTGAAATAGCCCGGGTTATGCCTTCGACCAGATTCAGCTTCACTACGGAATTTTCCGGCGCCTCGGGACTGTAGTCATAGCGCAAAATTTCAAGTTGGCTCGACGGCCTCAGGCTTACCAGCGCCTGGTCAACAAAACGAATATGCACATGGCCATTAGTGCCAGTTTCTATCCGGTCGTTCACATTGACGGATGCGCCAACCGTGATAAGTTCTCGAGCGCCATCGGCTTTTTCGATATAAGCCTTGCCCAGGACAAGACTGACCTCACCGACTACAGGCAGGCGCAGCTCTCCCGAGGCAAAAACAGGCCCGATCAGCGCCAAGCTCGTCAGCAGCATCCCTGCAAGGGGCTTGAGACAGTTGCCACTAATGAGCTGTTTGAAAAAGTTGGTGTGATTCATAATTCGTTACGCACCCAATCATATTGAGCTTTCCTTTTCGAAAGGTATCGCAGATGTTAACACTGCCGAGTGACCACGGTCACATCAGCCAGAAATACGATGATTTGCCATTCAATGTCAGGCACTTATAATCACCGGCCCTACTGCACACTGCCAGCGCAAGGCCGGTTCATGAGTTCATGGTAGTCACCCCGGAGTTATTAAACTTCTTCCCTCTGCTGAAGACCCTTCCTTCAGGCAGTCTGGCACAGCTTGCCCAGCAATCAAACCTGCTGAAGTTCGCAAGGCGTGCCGTTGTGCTCAATGCCGGAGTGAAGGAGGACCACGTCTGCTTTCTTTTTGAAGGACGCCTGCAGGGAGTCGACTTTACGGTAGATGGTCGCGAGGTTGGCCTGTATTTTGTGGAGCCCGGCGATTTTTGCGGCGAACTGAGTCTTTTTGATTATGGCGCCCAACCCGAGTACATCATTGTCCTGGCGCCCGCAGTGGTCGTAAGCGTGCCGATGGAAAGCCTGCGTGAACTGATGCTGACAAGTCCTTTGATGGTCAAACAGCTCGGCGAGCGACTCGCAAAGCGCTTGCGCCAGATGACCTACCAGCGCTCCTTGCTGGGCATGCCGAATATTTCCCAGCGCGTCTGTTGCCAGCTTTGGTTACTAGTTGCCGAAGCCGACAAAGCAACTCCTGATACGGCCATTATCAAAAGCCCGCCTACACATATGGAAATCGCCATCATGCTCAATTTAAGCCGTGAAACCGTAACACGCGTGTTTCAAACCTTGCAGTCCTACGACATTGTGCGACGCGATGGCGCAACACAATTGCATATTGCGGATCTGGAGAAGCTTAAAGACCTGG
This sequence comes from uncultured Gammaproteobacteria bacterium, assembly GCA_903926285.1. Taxonomy (GTDB): domain Bacteria; phylum Pseudomonadota; class Gammaproteobacteria; order Pseudomonadales; family Pseudohongiellaceae; genus CAILUG01. Next base: position 483 of record CAIYIP010000171.1, on the reverse strand, counting down.
CTGAAGGAAAAAAGGAACTTTAGTACGCGACAACCAGCAAGAACCATAACCGCATCGCAAAAATTTCTAGCGTGTTAGGCAAATATTCCCAACATTATTAGGCCTGTAGCAATGGCCTGAGTGTAGAGTACAATGCCAACCCTTCTGATTGTCACGGTTGAAATGTGCTGATGGCGGCCCCAGCTAAGGGATTGTTCAGCACCAGCCCCCAGCTTTTTTTACCATCTATCGTAGTTTCGGACTTTTTCTTAGCCAATGAAAACAAACAACACCAACCAGGGCACACAGGAATTACGGGTAGCGCTTGGCGCCGTCAAACAACATTTTATTTATGCGGGCATATTCAGTGCTGCAGTAAACATTCTGTTGCTAGTCCCTATCATGTACATGATGCTTGTATACGACAAGGTTATGGCCAGCGGCAGTATGTCCACACTGGGTATGCTGAGCCTGTTGATGGTAGCCCTGATTTTTGCGATGGGT
>CAIYIP010000170.1 GCA_903926285.1 uncultured Gammaproteobacteria bacterium | reverse complement strand
CCGGCACTTCGACACCTTTGTTATGACCAAAACGCCGCGCGATCTTGATGGCGGCCTCGATACTTTCAGCGCCTGAGTTGCAGAAAAAGGCCTGCTGCATACCAGATTTCTCGCACAGCAACTCGGCGAGTTCTGCCTGCAGTGGAATTTCATAGAGGTTGGAAGTGTGGACCAGCGTACCGACCTGCGCACGAATCGCCGCGATAAAACCTGCATGTGAGTGGCCGAGTGAATTGACCGCAACTCCGGCAACGGCGTCGAGATAACGCTTGCCCTCGGTATCGATCAGGTAGCAGCCGTCGCCGCGCACAAACGCAACGGGCAGGCGGCCATAGGTATGTATTATGGCGTCGGTAGCGATCATGATTGTTTGCTCTCCACCCGGACCAGGAGGTGGCCGGAACACTACTAAGGGGCGCTGGAAACGGTAAATTTTGGCAGGTCCCGAAAACGCAAAAGGGCAGCCAAAGCCACCCGACAGGCGGGGATTTTAATGAAAACAGGCGCTGATTAAAAGCATGTGGGGAAAATGACCGGCCTTTGCCTGCCTTGGGACTGGAAATTCGTTACAATGGCCCTCACTTACTTGGTAGCAACACTTACTTCACACTTTACCCGGGCAGGAAATTCCATGGACAACCAAACGATTATCGAAACCACTATCAAAGACCAGATCAAGAACAACCCTATTCTTCTCTACATGAAAGGCAACCCCAACGCGCCACAGTGCGGCTTTTCTGCACGTTCAACCCAGATGCTGATGGCCTGCGGCGAAAAATTTGCCTATGTAGACATCCTGAGCAATCCCGAAATCCGCGCCAATTTGCCCAAAGTTTCCGAATGGCCAACTTTCCCGCAGCTGTTTGTCGACGGCGAACTCGTCGGCGGCTGCGACATCATGACCGAGATGTTCGAGTCAGGTGAACTGAAGAAGCTGCTGACTGATTCTGCCGCCAAGCGTGCAGTAGCAGCTCCTTCGCAAGCCTGATCCCCGCCCATGATTTACCATAAGCCCGGGTTCAGCAGCCCCCGGGCTTTTTATTGACTGGAACTTTTATGGCGCTGCACACCCGCGGTATGTTGTACATGCTGCTGGCCACTGTCTTTTTTGCGCTGATGTCGTTGCTGGTCAAGCTATTGCCCGGTATTCCGGTGCTCGAGATTATATTTTTCCGCGCAGTGATTTCGCTTTCGCTTTGTATGTATGGCTTCCGGCGCGCAAAAATTTCGCCGTGGGGCAATAACAAAATGCTGCTGACCATTCGCGGTTTTGCCGGCACTTTTTCGCTGATACAGGGCTATTTTCTCGTGCAGGCGATTCCGCTTGCTGCGGCAACTACACTCACGCATCTGTCACCCATCTTCACGGCGCTGATCGGTATCTGGTTTGTGCGCGAAAAAGTTACGCCGCTGCAACTGGCATTTTTTGGCCTGAGTTTTCTCGGTGTAGTCATGATCCAGGGCTTCGACTATCGCATCCACGCCGGGCACTTGTTACTTGGCATTACTACTTCGCTGACGATGGGCATTGCTTACAACTGCGTACGCAAACTCGGCAGCACCGAACATCCGCTTGTGATCATTTTTTATTTTCCGCTTGTTTGTTTGCCGTTCAGCGCAATCTGGTGTGGGTTATTCTGGGTGCAGCCGCAGGGCATCGAGTGGTTGTATCTGATCCTGCTGGGGCTCGCTACGCAGTTTGGCCAGTACTTCATGACGCGTGCATATCAAGTTGCAGAAATATCACGCGTGGCAATCATCAACTACACGGAAATTGTGTTTGCGATATTGTTTGGCCTGCTGCTGTTTGCCGAAAACTACAATCTGTTGACCTACACGGGCATGGTGCTTGTGGCGTCAGGGGTCATAATGAACATGATTTACCGGCACAAGCCGGATCAATTGCAACCCTTAAAGGCCGAACCATGATAGTCACCGTCGAAATCAGCATGTATCCGCTGCAGGAAAATTACAAAGACCTGATCACGGCCTTTATCGAACGCCTGCACACATATGCCGGCCTGCGCATCAACACGACTGCGACGGCAACCACGGTGATAGGTGAATACCAGGCGGTGATGCGTATGTTCAGCGAGATGCTCGAGTGGAGTTACACCGCGCATGGCAAGGCAGTATTCGTCACGAAGTTTATTCCCGGCTACGACCCCCAATGATGCCAACCTGGCTGGATTTACTACTCTCTCTCGAAGCGCTCGCGGTAATACTCGCACTTGCTTACCTGCTGCTTGCCGCGCGTGAAAATCCCTGGTGCTGGTTGTTTGCATTCATCAGCTCGGCGCTGTACGTGGAGATACTGTGGGAGGTGAGCCTGCTGATGGAATCGGTGCTCAATATTTTCTATGTCGTGATGGCTGTTGTGGGTTGGTATGAGTGGAAGCGGGGCGGCAACGGCCACAAGGGTGTGCAGATTGTGAGCCTGCAGTGGTGGCATCATGTTGCGTTGCTTGGCATTACCTTGTTGCTGGCTGCACTCAACGGCTGGTTGTTGAGTTTGTACACTTCTGCTGCGCGACCCTTCGTAGATTCGTTTGTAAGCTGGGGCAGTGTGATCACCACAATCCTCGTGGTGCGCAAGGTGCTGGAGAACTGGTTGTACTGGTTGTTGATTGATGGCCTTTCGGCGTATCTGTATATCGATCGCGACTTGTATCTTACGGCGCTTTTGTTTGGACTCTATCTGATCATAGTCGTATTTGGCTATTTTCAGTGGCGGCGGGAATGGCGCAAGGACCCACTTGTTGCACTTGTTTAAGGCCTTCTCCATGAAAGTGCAGGGGAATTGTTCGCATGGATGCGAACATAAGCTACATGGATGTACTTGCGCGGTCCCCGGAATCTTCATGGAGAAGGTCTTAAGCAAGTGCCAGAAGCAAGCGCGTCTGCGATACTTTATTCCACCAGCGACAACTGCCGTGCAAATTCGAGTAGCGCCACGATTTCATCTTCTTCAAGAAAATAACGCGACATCACGTTGGGATAGCTTGCGACTTGTTTGCGCGATGGATCGGTCAGGGATTCGCGGAAATACGCTTCATCCACCGTAACAACCGTGCCGCTGCGCATCACTTCAGTTCTGCCCATCATGCCTTTCCAGCTGGGGCCGATGCCGAGGCTGCCATCAACGGTATGGCATGCAACACAGCCTTGCTCAGTCGACACACGCTGGCCGCGCATGGCCAGTTCGTTGTCGAATTGTTGTTCGCGCGAATCATTATTCAGGCGAATGATATACAGACTGCCGAACAGCAGCAGGCTGGAGAGCAGTACTCCTACTGTTACGTCGAGCCAGCGGCGTTCTGAGGCAACGAGTAAATTCACACGAGTGGCTTCCGAAAAAAAAGCTGGCTGTTTAGCAGCCAGCTTTGTCTATTGCAGAGTTATATCGACGCGCGACTTACAGGTCGGTTGCGTGTTTGGCGAGGTACTTGGCAACACCTGCGGTGGAAGGGTTCATGCCTTCGTCGCCCTTGTTCCAGCCGGCTGGACATACTTCGCCGTGTTCTTCGGTAAATTGCAGGGCATCTACCATACGAATCATTTCGTCTATGTTACGGCCAAGCGGCAGGTTGTTGATGACCATGTGCTGAACGATACCGTCCCTGTCGATCAGGAAGGAGCCACGCAGTGCAACACCCGCCTGCGGATGTTCAACACCGTAAGCCTGCACGATTTCGTGCTTCACATCGGCAACCAGCGGGAACGCAATCGGACCAATGCCACCATTGTTAGTCGGGGTGTTGCGCCATGCGGCATGAGTGAACTGGGAGTCGATGGATACGCCGATAACCTGCACGCCACGCTCTTTGAGCGCAGCAACGCGGCTGTTGTGCGCCAGAATTTCGGAAGGGCATACAAACGTAAAATCGAGTGGATAGAAAAACAGGACGACGTATTTGCCTGCGTAGTCAGACAATGAAAAATCGTTCTTGATGGTGCCATCGGGCATAACGGCAGCCGCGGTAAATCCCGGGGCTTTCTGACAGACATATGCGCTCATGAGAGACTCCTGCTAGTGATTGTTACAAGGCTAAAAAAGGGTACGCAAATATGCAGGGAGAGACCTGATTTTGCAAGGGAAAGCTGGGTGTAAAAGTCTTGCGGCAAGTGTGATTCAGGGAAGGAAAATGCACGCATGGAGCTGTTGCGCGCCAGCCTGCGCATTGCACAGGCTGGAACGAACCAAAGTGGAGCAATCAGGAGGAAGAAGAGGAGCCTATTTTGGACTGCTGGTAGTTCTGGATGCCGACTTTTTCGATCAGCGACAACTGGGTTTCGAGCCAGTCGACGTGTTCTTCTTCGCCTTCAAGAATATCTTCGAGCAGTTCTTTAGTCACGAAATCGCGCACGGACTCGGCATGGGCAATCGCAACGCGCAGGTCGGGAATCGCACGCATTTCGAGCGCGAGGTCGCATTGCAGGATTTCGAGGGTGTTTTCGCCGATATTGAGTTTGCCAAGGTCCTGCACGTTGGGCAGGCCTTCGAGGAACAGGATACGCTCGATGAGTTTGTCGGCATGTTTCATTTCATCAATGGATTCGTGGTGAGTGAAGTCACCGAGTTCTTTCAGGCCCCAGTCCTTGAACATTTTGGCATGCAGGAAATACTGATTGATTGCAATTAGCTCGTTGCCCAGGATTTTGTTCAGATGAATTATGACCTGTGTGTCACCTTTCATTGGTTCGTGCCTCGTAGGATGTAAGGGGGGAAAAGACTGAGAGGTATTGTGGTCAGGGATGCCGGCTTTGTCCAGATTTGCTTTTATAACTAGTTGAATTTATGGAAAAATACAATCGGGAATGGTTATCGTTCTGAATTATGTTCTCAGCGCGGATGTGTTGGGGCTACCCGAGGACAAAAAGCATGATAAAAGGCGGGACAGGTGGGTGGAAAGGCTTAAATGGCCGGTTCAAAAGACGCTTTCTTGACCGCAGTTTCGACAATGGATTTGGCTTGCTGGCCGCATTTGCCACACTGGGTGGCAACACCAAGTTGACGGCGCACGTCAGCGAACGTACAGGCGCCACCAGCGATGGATTCCCTGATCTGGCGGTCGGTTACTGCTTTGCAGAGGCATACGTACATGGCGGTGGTCTGGATAGTCAGGAGTGGTTAAGCTTTATAGGAAATTTAACGGTAATGAGAATCAGTGTCAACTGGTAATCATTCAACATTTGTGGATGAGGTCGCATTTTTGGGCGCAGGTCGGCTTTTTTGGAGTGTCCAAAGTGTGGCTGTGGCTTGGTCAGCGGAACGATATGGCCCGGTTAAGTAGTCGGGTGGGGCGACCAAAAGGTAAGCAAAAGGTAAGTGACTGTCCCGTTAGCAGTAGCCCGGTAGTAGTCCTGGTAATACAAAACCAAAGGGATAAATTGCTAGGTGCGATGCGCTGACCTGTTTATGCTTGGTTTGTTCAGGATCACACGTGGCGGGGACCAAAATATGCGCATTGTCTCTTCTTGCACGCTCTTTCTGGTGCTCATGCAAGTTGCCAGCAGCCTTGCGCTGGCCGAGGTCCTGCCGCAATTTCCGCAAGGTTCGGTCTGGCGCCAGAACATCAGTGCGGCTGCCGTGCATCCAGATTCAGCCAAAATGCTGTCCACGCTGGAACTGCTTGGCGGTTTTGGTGGCAATCGGTTCCAGATCGATTTTTCCATGCGTGTGGTGCACGCAGACGAATCAGCGCCTCTGTTGAAACTTGTTTCGATGCGTGATGCTGACAGGAATGAGATTTATTACACGGGTGACTGCGATGCCACTGGCTCGATGGTCCCGGTACCCAGAGGTGCAGTTATTGAGGGTGAGGACGGGATGCGCTGTGAAGAGGACGGCGATTGCCACTATCTCGTCAAGCAGGGCAATCTGCTGTTCGAGGTGTACAGGGCCAATGTCGCGGGAAACAACATTCAGGCGCAGTGCCTCGCAACCTGGAACCTCGACGTGGTGTATCCACCGGAAAATCGGAACGACCATTGTACGAGTGCCGATGCGGCCGGCATGCCCATAGCGCCAATGTTGTTTAATGCCGATGAAGTCCAGGCATCGCTCAACATCGACCCTTCAGGTGAAGGCGATCTTGGTCACATGATTCGCTTCATCCTGCCCAACGCTCGTATAGCAAGGGATGCACAGCTCGGAGGCAGCAGCGGCAAGCTGTATGTACGTCCGGCCAGCCATGCCGGCAATCCGCAAGGTCCTGCCTCAACGGTACCCTACGGCGTGCACCTGCGCTTGCTCAGCGATTTTTCACTGGACAACTACAATCCTGCCGCACGCGTGATACTGAATACACTCAAACGCTACGGCATGGTGCTTGCAGATGGCGGCAATATTGCGCTTACTGCGGAGAGCGATTATTACACCACGACCAAATGGGATGAGCTGGGAATAACGTCTACCGTGTTTGCAAGAAGCCAGGGCAATCGCACCGTGCGTGTCACCGATTTTGAAGTCCTCGACACGGGTCCGCGGATTGCGGAAACGTATGACTGTACGCCACCTGTGCCACCCGCAGGTCTTACTTCACAAGAATAGAGTGTCAACAAGGACTATTCGTTATGTATGGATTACAACTTGTTATCGGCAACAAGAAATATTCAAGCTGGTCGCTGCGGCCATGGCTACTGCTGCGCCACTTCGGCTTTGCATTTGCCGAGATTCGCATCGCACTGAACATGCAGCAGACGCCGCAGCGAGTCCTCGAGTTTTCGCCTGCCGGTCTGGGATTCGCTGGCCATTTGTGAATATGTGTCTGAACAGTTTCTCGCGGGTCGCGGCTGGCCTTTGAAGTTCATCTTGAACTCATAGAAGTCAGTTTCCTGGAGCACCCGCAGAAGCCTGAAGTCAGGAGCGGAACCGTCCAGAGCAGACCGTTGGCGACATGGATGTCGCCATCCGAGCCCTCCATGGATGGATTCACGGGCGTG
>CAIYIP010000169.1 GCA_903926285.1 uncultured Gammaproteobacteria bacterium | reverse complement strand
GGGTGTCATATGGCCCGCGTCCGGGATGATATCCAGGCGGCCGCGGCGTAGCAGCGCCAGGCTCTCGCGATGTTGCGCAACAGGACTCCAGACATCCTGTGCGCCGCACACCAGCAGCACCGGCTGCTTGATGCGGCCGAGTGCCGCCCGATGGTCCGCGCGATTGAGTGCGGCGTGAATCTGGCCCTTGAACTCATTCACCGAATTGTGTCGCACCATCGCGCGAAAGCTTGCCAGCAGTTCGGGTTTGCACTGGCTCGCAGGTGCAAACATCTGCGGAAACAGGAGTTCGATCACGGGGTCAAGACCTTCGCGGTCGGCAAGGTCGAGCAGTTGCTGGCGGCGGGCTGGTTCGTCCGGCCCAACCGGATGTGCACCGAAGTTGAGCAGCGCGAGATTGTCTACCCGCTCCCCGGCCAGTTCCATCAACTCCATTGCCACGCGCGCGCCCATCGAATGTCCGGCGACACTGAAGCGCTCCGGTGCATCCTTGAATACATGCAGCGCCATATCACGGAACGAATCAAATCCTCTAAATATCGGAACCCTGACGTCAAAGTATCCGCCCAGGAATTCACTCTGGTGCTGCCAGATCACCGCATCACACAGCAGGCCAGGCAGCAAAAAGACGCAGGGTTTTGTCATGGTGGGGTCCGTGATGATTTGCTGGCGCAGGAAGTTCGCAGAGTCTGTTCCGGATGACAAGTAGCCTTGCTGAAAAAGCGCGTGCTGAAAAAGTGAGAGCGAAAAAGTGAGTGTCCCAAACATTTCTCCCAAAAATTTCAAAAGTTTCCGGCTTTTTACGACGGCTTTTTTCGTGCATTAAAGCTTCCAGTCCTTGACCAGCAAATCGCAGGCGCACGAAACAGGTAATCCATAACACTATTGGTTATTATGCAGCTATTAACGCTCTGGCCCAGGGCGAGTTCGGTGTTTTAAGGAGAATCCTATGGTGGCATCAGGTCAAGCGGCCTCCACCAGACCATCGAAATTGAGTTTCCTGAAACTCGCCGGGCCTGGACTTGTTGTGGCGGCCACCGGGATAGGGTCGGGTGATGTTGTTGCCGGCACAGTCGCCGGAGCCAATTACGGTGTATTGCTGCTCTGGGCTATTTTGATCGGCGCGTTTTTCAAATATGTGCTTACCGAAGGCATCGCGCGCTGGCAACTGGCCACGGGCACTACCGCACTTGAGGGCTGGGCCGCACATCTGCCGGTGTGGGTCAGTTGGTATTTCGGCATCTATCTAGTGCTGTGGACGGTTGCAGTGACAGCAGCACTCACTAATGCTACTGGGCTTGGACTCGCGAATCTCACCAACGGCGCCATTCCGCAAGGATGGGGGGCAGTGCTGCACAGCCTTTTCGGGTTTTGTTTTGTGCTCGCCGGTGGTTATGCGGGTTTCGAAAAATTGATGAAGTTCCTGGTCGGCGTGATGGCGTGCGCAATTCTGCTATGTGCGGGCCTGACCTTCAGCGCACCTGCTGCGGCAGTTAGAGGCATGCTGGTTCCAAGCGTGCCGCCCGGAGCGGGGATGTATGTACTTGCGCTTATCGGTGGCATCGGCGGATCGATCACCATTCTTTCCTACAGTTACTGGATGCGGGAAGAGAAGCTTACTCAGCCCGAACAGCTTGGCTATGTTCGGGGAGATGTTGGTATCGCGTATAGCTTCACCGCGCTATTCGGCATCGCAATTGCGCTGATTGCGAACGAAACGTTTTTTGTGCGTGGTCTCGCGCTCAGTGATACCGAGGCAGTTGCAGGCATGGCGGAGATGCTCGGTGAGGTGCTCGGAGCATTCGGTGCGTGGGCGTATTCGATAGGATTCTGGGCTGCAGTATTTGCATCACTGCTCGGTGTGTGGCAGAGCGTTCCGTATCTGTATGCAGACTGTTACGGCATTATCCGGAAGTTGTCCCCCGAAGCGCGGCATGCGGCGACGCGGGTGACGAGCACGCCATACCGCTTGGCTCTGCTGTTCGTCGCGCTCGTTCCTCTGCCTTTTGCTTTCACTGGTCGGCCGCTCGCGATCATCATGATCTATACCGTGGTGGGCAGTCTGTTCGTGCCGTTCCTGGCAGCAACGCTGCTGTATTTGAACAACCACGTGAGCTGGACCAGTGCAGTGCCGAAGAACGGATGGGCAGCCAATTGCCTGCTGATCGTGATTCTTGCCGTGTTCCTGATAATAGGCATTCAGGAGATAGTGAAGGCAATCACTTAAAAGAATCGCAGCGCCATCCGAGCAATTTTTCAAAAAAATCATCCGTCAGGCAGGTTCCTTGATTGTTAACTTGAACTGACCGGTATCCTGCAGCTGTTATAACTCGCTTATAAACCTTGTCTGTATTCTCCGCTTGGGCCAGAATCCTGTAACAACACCAAACCAAAGTATTTCTCGCCTTGCTTCTGAAAAAATTCCTGCCTGATCCCTTCATGCTGGCCCTGCTGTTTACGCTGGTACTGGCTACTCTGTTGCCCGCAAGTGGTGATGCTGCCGTTGCGGTCAACTGGCTCGCCAACATCACCGTTGTGCTGCTGTTCTTCTTTCATGGCGCCAAGCTCGCGCGCAGTGCGGTGATTGCCGGTCTGACGCACTGGCGGCTGCACGTGCTGGTGCTTGCGTGTACTTTCATGATGTTCCCGTTGTTGGGCCTCGCATTGTCAAAAGTGTTCGGTAGTACGTTGTCGCCAGCACTGTGGACCGGCATTTTGTTTCTAGCGGCTTTGCCTTCGACTGTGCAGTCGTCGATTGCGTTCGTAGCGCTGGCGAAGGGTAATGTGCCTGCGGCCGTTGCCTCGGCTTCGGCATCGCAAGTGCTCGGAGTATTGCTGACGCCGTTGCTCGTGAGCCTGCTATCGGGTGCTCAAGGTGGCGACGTCGCGGTTTCCGGAATTGGCAAGGTCGCCTTGCAGATACTGTTGCCGTTTATCGCAGGACATCTGCTGCGGCCATGGCTGCAGGATTTTATTGCGCGCTACAAGTCGACCATTGCGCTTACTGATCGCGCGACAATCCTGATTGCTGTCTACAGCGCATTTTCTGCAGCTGTGATCGAAGGCATCTGGAGTCGCTTGCCGCTAGCCGATTTTGTGGTGCTGTTTGCTCTGTGCTGCGTAATGCTGGCGTTTGCCCTGTTATTCACACGCGCCATAGCACGAAAGCTGCACTTTGCGCGCGAGGACGAAATCGTGATTGTGTTTTGCGGTACCAAAAAATCGCTTGTGCAAGGTGTGCCGATGGCGCGTGTGTTGTTTGCGGGTCCGGATCTCGGCCTGATTTTGCTGCCTATCATGATCTTCCACCAGGTGCAGTTGATGGTGTGTGCAGTAATTGCTGGTCACTATGCGAAAGGAGTCAAAGACGATGGCTGACAACAGACCCTGGCCGCAGGCTGGCAGAATCCGCATGATTGCGCGTTCCCCTCTGGGCAACATTGGTACACCTGAGGCAGCGGATGATCATCATCTGCTCAGCATGATGGATGCCAAACATGTCTTCATGATGGGCGACAATCCTGCGCTGCCACGCATGCCGGAAAAACCCACCCTGATCGATTTCTTCAAATACCGCTTCAACGACATTGCCGTCAGTCATCTGCTGGGTTCCGCCAAACGTGCAATGGACGCTGGCCACAGCGACAACGTAGTCATGGCCTGCCTGCTGCATGATATTTCCAACGGCTGCCTGATTCGGCCCGATCACGGTTACTGGGGCGCGCAACTGGTCGCGCCGTATGTCGCGGAGGAAGTGGCGTGGGCGGTGAAATATCACCAGAGTCTGCGTTATTTCGCCGACGAAAGCGTTGACTACACGTATCCTGAAAGTTATCACCGCTTCTTCGGGCCTGACTATGTGGTTCCCGAGTATCTGCGCCGTGACGCGGCCATTGCCCGTAAACACAAGTGGTACATGACTGCGCGGCTCGTGACGCTATACGACGTCTATTTCTTTGAAGAAATGGCGCCCATCGCACCGGAGTATTTCACTGATCTCATCGCGCGTAATTTCCGCCAGCCTGCTGAAGGCCTCGGCCATGACGACTCACCATCGTCGCATATGTGGCGCACGATGATCTGGCCGAATAATTTTTTGTAGAGCTAATGATTACTGCCCGCAGACGAGACAGTCATAAGTAAGGATGAGGAGCGGTTCACAATCTACGCATTTAATGCCCAATAGCGCACCACTCTTTGGCTTGTCGCTTTGTTGTCCCTCTATATCTCTTCAGTTGATAAAGGTAGACTGACTCGGCTTAAAGTCGCCGCTGAACTGATTAAATAATGTTATTTAATTCATACACATTCATTTTTGCATTTCTGCCATTTACACTTATTGTGTTCTACATGCTGGGCTCTTTCAGCAAAAGGGAACACGCCATGATCTGGCTCGTTGTCGCTTCCCTTTTCTTCTACGGCTGGTGGAAACCTGAGTATCTAGTATTGCTGGTTGCTTCCAAGGTAGCCAATTACAGCATGGGTCTGGTGCTGAGCAGGACCAGTCTTCCCGTCAACACACGCAAGCTTCTGCTGGGACTCGGGATTGCAGGTAATTTGCTCACCCTGGCGTATTTCAAGTATGCAAATTTTATCGTCGACAATCTCAATCTTGTTATCAATCCGCCCATTATCATCAGCGAAATTATCCTCCCGCTCGGGATTTCGTTTTTTACTTTTCAACAGATTGCCTATCTGGTGGACGCATTTAAAAAAGAAACGGAGAAACACAATTTTCTCCATTACGCGCTTTTCGTTACCTTCTTTCCTCAATTGATCGCGGGGCCAATTGTTCATCATCGGGAAATGATGATTGAATTCGAAAGACATACCAACTTTCGGATACGGGCAGACGACATATCCATAGGCCTGACCATCTTCTTCATCGGCTTGTTCAAGAAGGTGGTGCTGG
>CAIYIP010000168.1 GCA_903926285.1 uncultured Gammaproteobacteria bacterium | reverse complement strand
GAGCGCCAGATCGCCAGCCTCGGAGGCACGGATGAACGGAGTCTGGCCGGTCATGTCTACCCAGGATACGTCATTGAGTGTGTACAACCATTTTTTCTCGGGTGGCCATTCTTTGGTGCGAGCGTTCACGTCAGCACCCAGTTCTATCAGGCGTGTGATCGTGGGAAGGATCGCGTCGCGATCGATACCATTGTCTTTGGGGTCGTCCTGAATTTCGGTATTCATGTCGATGTTGCGGTAGTCCACTGCTGCGAACAGCGGAGTGCGACCGTAGAAGTCATCGACGTTTACGTTGGCGCCGAAATCCAGCAGCAGGTTGGCGACTTCCAGCTGGTTGTTCAAGGTCGCCATCAACAGAGGTTCGATGCCATTGACCTCTGCAAGTTCAAGGTCGGCACCATTTTCGAGCAATAATCTGGCTTCTTCAAGGCGACCGTCACGCGCGGCGTACAGCAGGGGAGTCATGCCACCTCTGACATCATGGCGTTCGCCGCGATGCGGCACACCACTGCGGTTGATGCCTACACCTTCCGAACCACAACCAGTGCCTTTGCAGGGTGGCAGGTAAACTCCCAAGCCCCCTTCACGGGTTTTGGCATCTACGTTGCTGCCGTGACGGATCAGCATGTCAACAACTTCAGTGTGGCCTTCGCGTACCGCAATCATCAGCGCGGTTTGTTTGAACTCGGGATCGTGTGCGTCAACCAGTGCGCCATTGGCGAGCAACAGACTTGCGACTTCCGGCTTGCCGGTGTGCGCAGCAGTCATCAGGATGGTCTCGCCGTTTTGCGCGATGGTATTCGGGTCTGCGCCAGCATTGAGCAGGCTCTCGACTATGGCTGCATTGCCGTTCTGTGCGGCCAGGAACAAGGGCGAAATGCCGTTACGATTAACGACTACAGGGTCGGCGCCGCCTTCGAGTAATACGTTTACTACTTCCTGCTGGTCGTTCAGTACGGCCCAATGCAGCGTGGTGCTGCCGTCGCTAAGCGGGCTGTTGGCATCCGCTCCGTCTTTGAGTAACTGGATGATTTCAGCCGTCTGGCCGCGCTCGGCGAGCTGAAGCAGATCAGTATTGGCGACCGCCACACTCGATAAGCCGCCGGCCAGCATGGCAATGGTTGAGTAGCAAGTAATACGAAGTGACCGGGTATCTGCTCTTTTCACGAATTCCTCTCCTGGACATTGCGGCAAACCGGCGGGCGGGTTATTTGCAGCTGGTTGTTGGCAATGACGGCTGAATGGTTCAAGCATTGTTTTTCTTATGCGCCAACGCTAACACATGCCCGTTTTGCACACCAGAATGTCGTGGCGGACGATCGTGTAAACAAGGTGGATGCGGCATTTTTGGATGTGCCAACCGGCGGGTTCAGCCATCTTGCCCGCAGGCAGGATTCTGTTACCTTTACGGCCTGCCAAATAACAAGTGCCCAGAAAGGGCCATCAATTTCCGGACCCATTTTATGTCGATGATAAACCCCAGCATTTTCCTGCTGCTCACCTGCTTGACCTTTGCTGCCACTGCGCAACCTCGCGAAGCGGTTGAAGGCATGCATTATCAGGCGCTGGCCACTCCTGTGCCGACGAGCACGGATGCCGATCACATCGAGGTAAGGGATATTTTCTGGTACGGCTGTCCTGATTGTTCGACGCTGGAACCTCTGATGACGGAGTGGCGCAGTGGTGTGACTGGCGACCTGGTGTTCGTGCGGATGCCCGCGATCTGGAATGACCTGATGGCCTTGCATGCCAGGATTTTTTTCACGGGTCGTGCGCTGGAGGCCGAGGATCGTATCCATCAGGGGGCGTTTCGCGCGATCCATGAGCAGGGCAATCCACTGAGAAATGAGCAGCAGATCAGGGAGTTCTTTGTGACCAACGGCATCGCGGCCGAGGCGTTTGAAACGGCGTGGAATTCAGAGGAAGTCATTGCGGCGGTGGACGATGCACGTTTGCGTACAGCTGATTACGATATTCAGAAACTGCCTGCAGTCATTGTCGGCGGTCGTTACAAGGTGTTGCACAATGCCACGGTGTTCAATCATGTTGAATTCAATATTGCGTTCAACAATGTTATTTTCAAAATGCGGGTTGAACGGCGCCCTGACTTTAAATCGGTACAGTGACGGAAGTCAGGTAGGTAGCCCTGAAGATTTTTTGCATAGGTTATAGGCGTGAGCCAGGGCTTATCTAGCTCGCAGTAGTCTCCCAGTGAGATGTTAATCTAATTTCTCTCTACTCCGGCGCTATCTCGAACGCAAACAGTGCATTGCCCGGGCGGCCCACGATGCAGCAGTTGCCGGACAGCATATAAACCATTCCATCTACTACCACTGGTCCAGAACCGTCGAACGAGCCACCTGCCGCGGGTACGCCGTTGATGGTGTCGAAGTTCGGGTTGCTGTCGAAACTCCATAACACCTTGCCATCGGTTGCACTGTAGGCGCGCATGCCGCCGTCACCTGCGCCGGAAAATACCGCGCCGGGAATTGCAGTGACTGCCGCTGATTGTGTGGCGCGGCAACCGGTGCCCGTTTGACACATCAGATCCTGAGGGCCGGTGAACCAGACGCCGCGGCCTGTTTCGAGATTGATGCCGTGAATGCCGCCGGACTCGGGGTTGCTGTAGCCTCCCACTGCCACATAGGCCATGCCGTCGGCTACGGACATGCCCCAGAAGCCGCCGGAGGCGCTGCCTTCACCCGCGCGATATTCCCACACCAATGCGCCACTGTTGTTGGGATCGAGTGCGTAGGCCATGCCAGATTTCTGCGGCACGATCAAAAGCTCTCTGCCACTTGAAGTGGCGGTAAGAATCGGTGAGGCGGAAAAGTCGTAGTCCGGGCCGACCACGTCCGGGCAGTTGGGGCTCGTGGAGTTGTTGCAGCCACCGATGAAGGCATCCCCGGGAGTCAACTGGTTGACCCACGTAATTTCTCCATCACTCATGCTCAGGGCGACAATTGCGTCAGAAGTCATTGGTGCGGGTTCACCATAGGCATTGCCTGTGCCAACGTATAAGAGTCCGCGATCAGGATCGATAGTGGGGGCGCTCCAGATGCCGGCGCCCGCCGGGCCATAAAGTTGTACACCGTTGACGCTGAGACCGCGTGGTTGCGCTTCATCCATCATGTAGGTTTTCCAGACGATTTCGCCTGTGTTGGCATTGACCTTGGATACGCTGCCGCGAAAGGTGCAGCAGCCATAATCGGCGCCGGATGAGCCGGTTTCTTCGAGTACGCCAGACGCAGGAATGTAAAGATGGCCGTCGAACAAGGTGACGGAGCCGGTACCTCTCACGCCAGGATGGGTTTCGACAGTGGTCATCCACAGTTCTTGACCGGTATGGGCATTAACGGCATAGGTCTTGCCGCGCAGATCAATAAAAAATACCGCGAAGCCATCGCTGCCGTCGGCCAGCACAACGGGGCCAACGGATATTGCGCTGCGAATTCCGGAAGTAGGTAAGTATGTCCAGTAGGTGCAGCCACTTTTCGCATCGATGGAATACAAGGCCCCAGCCTTGTTGCCGACGAACAACCGGCCATCGGCGATAGCAGGTTGCGCGCGTGGTTGATCCTCGCCTGGCAGACCGTACACCCACTTCAGACGAAGACGCGATAACTGGTCAGCGGTGACGCCGGCATCAAGAGCTGCACGTGCATTACGATGATCAGAGCCCCAGCCGTTCCAGCCTGGGCTCAGCTCCGGATTGCGCATCGGAGGATTGGCTGAACAAAGATTCTCCGTGATCTCGAGACCAACCACCGTGACAGCCTGGCCAGTGAGATACTGCGCCACACTTTGCATCTGGGTATTGGTCAGGCCGGCACCCTGCAGACGCATAGCACCTTCCATGATGGCCTTGTAAATTGTGTTGGGAGGCATGGTGGCCAGTTGCGTGCGCGATGGTGGTGGGCGGTCGACATTGGTTGCGGGCATTTCATGGCAGACGGCACAGCGGGTGTTGTAGATCTCGCTGGCCTCTTGTGCCTTAGCAATTGGCAACAAACATCCCACTGCCAGAAACAGGCTCCAACCAAAGTTCACGATTTTCATGCTTTATCCTCCCCATACCGGATTTGTATTCGGCTAATTGTTTTTATGAGTCTCGCTAACAAGTTGGCTGAACCTGCCAGAGGTTTCCCGGTTCAAATTTGATCTGACATTTCTACTTCATAAGTCGAGAGAGACGCCTGTTGATTAAGGTGCTTAAAAGGAAAAGAAAGGAAAAGGGGACACCCACTTAAGGAAATGGAAGAAAAGGGGGCACCCACTTTTGATTCTCTTTTGCGTCCGGCGAAATTTCCATGAACCCGGTGAGTGTCCCTTACGTTTCTCCTTACGATTCATCCCTTACGTTTCTTACCCGTTTGATTTGGTGCTCAATCCTTCTGATACTTCTGTACCCTCTTATTCACCACATCCGCCACATACACATTATTCGCCGCATCCAGCGTCAGGTAGTGCGCTTCGCCGAACTGGCCGTTGCCGGTGCCCGAGCTGCCGAGTGAGCCGAGCAGGTTGCCCATCATGTCGAGTTTGGCGAATTCGCCGTCAAAGCCGCTGGTCATGTACATGAAGCCGTCGGTGTGCAGGTAGATACCGCAAACCATCGCGTTGTATTTCCATTCGCTCTGGTAGTTGCCCTCGGTATCGAAGAGTTCGATGCGCATGTTTTCGCGGTCGGCGATGTAGAGCACGTCGTTGGCGTCAATCTCAATGGAATGGGCGGCGAAAAACTGGCCGGGACCGGTGCCTTTGGAGCCCCACTTTGTGATGAATTTGCCGTCGGGGCTGAACTTGAGTACGCGCGGGTCTGCTACGCCGTGGCCAGTGACTACGTACAAATTGCCTTCGCTATCGAGTGCAGTTTCGTTGGGTTGGTTGAAGAGGTGGGTGCCGGCGGCTTCATCCCACTCACCTGCGGTGCCGGGTGTGCCGAGTGTTAACAGTGTGTTGCCGTCCTTGTCGTATTTGCGCACGAAATGCGCGCCGACGTCGGTGACCCAAATGTTGCCATCTTTATCGAGCCTGAGGCCATGTGCACGGCTGAACACACCTTCCTCCCCGAAGCCGCGTATGAGTGTGCCGTCTTCAGCGAATTCGAGAAACGGCTTGGCGCCACGATTGAGGACGAGCAGGTGATTATCGGCAGTCATGTCGACTGCGGCGATTGAATCGAACGCAAGACCTTCAGGAAACTTGAACGCTTCGCTTACCTCCACTGCATGGTAGTCGGGCAACGACCAGGTGTTGAGTGGAATGAGTGGACGCTGCGGTGGCTGGGCAAGTGCAACTGAAGCGCCGAGCATAAGCATTGCTGTGATTAATGTTTTCATGGAGGAAGGTCCTGTAGCCGCTCTGATGAGTGTGGAATTGGCCGGTCGAAGTGCCGGTTAGGTGAGCTGATGCTATAGGAGAGAGTCGGTGGCTGCAATCGGCGCGGCTGGAGTGGTGAAGCCGTCTGCTGGAATGAAGTTGGGGGGTATATGTGGACTATTTACTTATCCAGTACGGCCTTCCCACTGGTTAACTGGAATACTCTCGACTCGCGTGCAAATTGCTGTAACAGATAGGCATGAGCCTGACCATAAATAACCAGCATCATCCTGGTAAATTTATATTGAAACAGTGGCGCTGCCTGCACCCCGCTATTGCGGAAACTGCTCGGTATCGATCTCTTCCTGCGTCGCCGCGTTGTAACGCGGGCCAACTACAGTGTCGGTATTGATCAGCGCATCGAGGCGCGCCACTGTTGCCGGTGTCAGGTGCACATTTACCGCACCGAAATTTTCTTCCATGTAAGCGACGTGACGTGTGCCGGGAATCGGGATGATGTGCGGCGCTTTGGCGAGCAACCAGCCGAGAGCGAGTTGGGCCATGGTGCAGCCGTTGGCGTTGGCGATGTTTTGGTACTCAAGGAGCAGCGCGAGATTCTGCGGATAGTTTTCTTCGTTGAAGCGCGGCATGTGGTGGCGTATGTCGGCGACTTCGAGTTGTTTTTTAGGTTCAGTGAGTTTGCCTGTGAGATAGCCGCGCGCGAGTGGGCTGAAGGCGACGAAGGCAATACCGAGGTCGTGGCAGGCATCGAGCACGGCGATTTCGGCGTTGCGGCTCCAGAGTGAATATTCGGTTTGCAGCGCCGTCATCGGATGGATGGAGTGGGCCTTGCGCAATGTTGAGGCTGATACTTCTGAAATACCGAGAGTCTGCACCTTGCCTTCTTCAACGAGGCGTTTCATGGCGCCGATACTTTCTTCGACCGGCACCTTGAAGTCGCGGCGGTGCAGGTAGTAGAGGTCGATGACGTCGGTCTGCAGGCGCTTGAGTGCGTCTTCGCAGGTTTGGCGGATAGTGGCGGGGCGCGCATCAATCAGGCGTTTGCCATCAGGGCCCTTGAACATGCCGCACTTGCTCGCGAGCACAAATTCGCGACGGCGATTCTTGAGTACTTTGCCGAGCAGTTCTTCATTTTTACCGAAGCCATAGAGCGCGGCGGTATCGAGAAAATTGTAGCCGACATCGAGCGCTTTCTGCAGCGTGAGTTCGGCTTCAGCAGGATCGGGCGTGCCGTAGGCGTGCGACATGCTCATGCAGCCAAGGCCAATAGCGTTGACGGTGAAGGGGCCGAGTTTTCTGGTTTGCATGGGAGATTCCTGAGCTGGTGTTACTTAACGAATAAGGCGGGATTGTAACGCAGGCAGTAGGCGGAAGGGATCCTGCAAGCGTTGGCAGAAGGATCATACCACTGGGACGTTGATGTCATCGCTGATGATATGGCCGTCAACCAGGTTGATCGTGCGGCCGCAGCTTGCTGACAGGCGCGGGTCGTGGGTGACTACCAGCACCGCGCAACCGATCTCGCGGTTGAAGCGACGGAATAGTTCGAACACTTCTCCTGCTGTGTGGGTGTCGAGGTTGCCGGTAGGTTCATCTGCCAGCAGCAGGGCTGGTTCGGTGACGAGTGCACGTGCGATTGCCACGCGTTGCTGCTGGCCGCCCGAAATCGCATTGGGTTTTTTATCGGCGAACTTATCCAGGCCCACGGCGCTGAGCAGGCTCTTCGCATGCTCGACTTGCGCGGGCGAAGGTTTGCCACTGCGAATCATTAATGGCATCAGCACATTTTCGAGCACAGTGAAGGCCGAGATCAGGTGATGAAACTGGAAGACGAAACCAATCGTTTCGTTACGCAGATGAGTGCGGCCTTCATCATCCATTGCACTTGTGGGCTGGCCGAGCAGGCACAGTTCGCCCGCCGTCATGGCATCGAGCAGGCCAATCACGTTGAGCAGCGTACTTTTGCCTGAACCAGACGGACCCACAAGTGCCGCGAGTTCGCCACGCGCCAGGTGCAGGTCTAGGCCATGCAGGATTTCCACTTCAAGCGGTGTACCGGTGTTGTAGGACTTGCGCAAACCCTGCAGGCGCAGCACTTCTTCGGGCAGCTCTGTTGCGGCAGTTGGCTCAGACATAACGAATGGCCACTGCCGGATCGTAACGTGCAGCCCTGCGTGCGGGCGCTGCTGCCGCAAGTACGCCGGTGATCGTTGCGAGTGCGATTGCGGACGGTGCGAGCCAGGGATCAACCGGAATATAAAAAAGTTTCGGTCCAAAAATATTGAAAATCTGGACCAGGCCATAGCCTGCGGCTGCACCCAGCAGCGAACCCATCAGGCCCAACACGCCGCCCTGCAGCAGAAACACGCGCAGGATCTGCTGTCGTCTGCTGCCCATGGCCCGCAGGATGCCGATCTCCCGTGTGCGCTGCACCACGCTCACTGCAAGCACACTCGCAATACCGAATGCCACCGAAATAGCCACGAAAATGCGGATCATTTGTGTAGACATGGACTGCGAGCTCAGTGCGTTGAGTAGATCGCCATTAGTTTCCATCCAACTTTCGGTCTTGAGTCCGGTCAGGGCGCGCAGCCGCTGGGCCACCACATTGGCCTGGAACAGTTCCTCGATTGTGGCATCGATCACGGTAACACCGCCTGGAAGATCAAGCAGCGCCTGCGCCTGTTGCAAGTCGATATAGACAAAACGTTCGTCGAGCTCGCGCACACCGAGCGCGAAGATACCGGCTATCTGCAGGGTTGCCTCGTGACTGTCGCCCGCGTCCACGAGTAACTTGTCGCCGACAGCCAGGCCGAGGTCGCGCGCGAGCTCGATGCCGATGACTGCGTTACCTGCGCCGACGCGGAAACTACCTGCAACCATGTCATCATCTACATGCACGATCTGCAGGTAACGTTCGGGCTCCATACCCATGAGCACAATCGAATTGCGCGCAACGCCGCGGCGTGCGAGAGCGGGTCCACTGATCAACGGCGATACGGCCAGCAGATCAGCTTGTGGGTCGAGCGCGGCAACTACTTCCTGCCAGTTGATGATGGATTGCAGGGTCTGGGCACGCGGCGTTTCCAGAATCAGCGGCAATGTTGCTGCGGGCGCTGGCGCCACGCGATTGAATTCATCGGGCGCGGTAAACCGGATATGCGATTGCGAGCCGAGTGTACGATCGATGATATTGGCCTGCAGGCCGGTGATCAGGGCGGTGATGAATACAATCACTGCGGCGCCGACGCCGATGCCGGTAATGATGAGCAGGGTCTGCAGCGGATTGTCGCCAAGAAACCGCAGCGCGATTTTTGTTTCCACCCAAAGGGCATCAAACGTGCGCAAGCGTCAATCCTCTCCGATGGTGCCCGGGACATTTTGCTGCACGCGGACCCGCGCACCTTCTGCGGCATCGGCATTGAGCACAAGATCGCCGGCTGCGAGGCCCGCCACAATTTCGCTGGCCACCATGCCGCGCAAACCTAGCGTGACCGGGATTTTTTCCACGTGACTGTCGCGCACCCGCAGGACCTCGGCGCTGTTGCCGCGAATATTACGCAGCACATATTGGTAACCACGAGGGCCTGATCACGTTTTGCTGTAGTTATTGTGACCGACACCGTCATGCCCTGTCGCAGAAAATCGCCGGGCTCGTTCAAGGCCAGGTGAACATCGACAGTACCTCGGGACGTGTCGACAGCCGGGGCCAGAAAACTCACGGTCGCATCCAGCAATTTTTCCGG
>CAIYIP010000167.1 GCA_903926285.1 uncultured Gammaproteobacteria bacterium | reverse complement strand
TCATGCTGCCAGCTCCTTCATCAGCTCGGGATGTTTATCGAGCAAGCGAAACAGGTTAACAACCGCCGGTAGTGGCTGTGCATCGCCACGTTCGTAGCGGGAAAACGCATTATGCCCGCCTCCTGTCCGCAACGAGGCCTGATGTTGCCGGGTAGGCTAGCCTACCTTTTCCATAGAAGCAGGCCTGGCTGCAAATAAACCGTCAATCGGATTGCCAGTTTGGGTTATTCTTCGCCATTAAGTTAGCCAACTGCAGTCTGCCGATGAAACAACCCATTTCCCGAATTTTTATTGCCGCCACCGTGTGGGTATTTGTCATTGGCTTTGCGGTAAGCCGCGTTGTATTTGCGCCGGACCTTGCCGCTGACGAAACCGGCTCCGGTGCTGCGCTTGATGAGATGCTTGCACACGTCGCGCAGCTGGCCAAAGAGACACACCCGGTCGGTTCTGCAGCTCATGATGTTGTCGGTGAGTACATCGCAGGACAAATAGCTGAGCTGGGTCTTCCCGTGAACATCCAGGAAGTGCCTGTGGCGCAGCTGACTGGCGAGCCGCGCTGGGCGGAAGGTGAAGCGGTCACCAATATCCTCACGCGTGTCCCCGGCAATGGCGAAGGCCGGGCGGTGATGATCACAGCGCATTACGATTCTGTGCCCGGCAGCCTTGGCGCAGCCGATGACGGCGCTTCAGTTGCGGCTATGCTTACCGTGCTAGGCAACATTACGGATGGGACTTTCAGGAACGATGTGATCTTCATGTTCTCTGATGGCGAAGAGCCTTGCTTGTGCGGGGCACGCGCCTTCGTCACGGGGCATGCCTGGGCAGAGGATGTTGGCATGGTCATCAACTTTGAAGCCCGGGGTACAGCGGGTCCTTCGCTGATGTTTGAAACTTCCGCGGGCAATGGCGTACTTGTCCGCCAATTTGCCTCTGCTGCCGTGCATCCGGTGACAAGTTCGCTTTATTATGAAATCTACAAGATTCTGCCCAACAATACCGATCTGACGGTATACAAGGTGGCCGAAATTCCTGGCATGAACTTCGCGTTTGTTGATGGTTTTGGCAATTACCACACCCAGAATGACAACCTGGCTAACCTTGACCGCAACAGCCTGCTGCACCATTACACCAATATGGAAACAATGCTGCGCCAGTTTGCTGACACCGATCTGGATACACTCGTGGCCGACGATGTGGTGTTCTTCGATGTGTTGTCGTTATTTGTCGTCAGCTATTCGTATGCTCTGGCCGGGCTGGGGCTCGTCGTCTGCGCAGCATTGTTCGCGCTGCTGCTGGTGGCGGAAATAAAACACGGCCGCCGCGACAAGAGTATGAAGATGTTTGCGATGTTTGTGATCCTGCTGACATTTTATGCCGCTACTGCCTGGGTGCTTGCCTACTTCAACACCTTGAATATACCGGCAGGACAGATTGGCGATTTCAGCGATTCTTCAGGCAAGCTGCATCTGCTGCTGTTTGCAATGATCAATGCAGTGGTGTTTGTTCTCGCGCTGCATTATGCCGGCAGATTTTTTGCGCGCTTTGAGATAGTCGTACCGATACTCGCGCTGTGGCTGATTGTGCTGATCGGGATTTTTATTCGTATGCCCGGCGCAAGTTACATCCTCATGTTGCCGCTGCTATTTATGCTGCTCGGCATACATTTTGAAAAGTATTGCGCCGACCGGCATCTGTCTTCAGGTCTGCGCCTCGCGGGCAGTATTGTGTTTCCGTTGCCACTGTTGATCATATGGAGCCAGCTTGTTTACGCCATTCTGCTCGCGCTGACACTGCAAGCTTCGCTTGTGATCAGTGTGTTGACCTTGTTTGCCTTGTCGCTGCTCGCGTTCTATCTGCTGCCGGAAAAGAGGAAAGGTAAACACGTAATATAAAGCTGGCACGGGGACGGAGCATCACCAACATGTAGCAACGTATAACCATTGCGTCAAATTGGTGGTGGTCTGCCTCCGATTCCAATCCAATCCCCTGAACAAGCCTGGCATGTTATATTTGCCACTCATTCAACCAACAATCCAAGTGCAGTTATGGCCAGTATATTTACCAAGATTCTCGCCGGAGAACTTCCCGGCCATTTCGTGTGGAAGGATGACCTTTGTTTCGCGATCATGACGATCCAGCCGATTCGTGCCGGTCACCTGATCGTGATACCGAATACAGAAGTCAATCACTGGGATGATGTGCCACCCGCAACTGCTGCTCACCTCATGCACGTTTCGCAAATACTCGCAAAGGCTATCAAGGCCGTGGTGCCGTGCAAACGTGTTGGCGTGACGGTGATTGGCCTTGAAGTGCCGCACACTCACATCCACCTGATTCCAATCGATAGCATGGCTGATCTTGATTTTAACAATGCGCGGGCCTTGCCTGCGGAAGAATTGGCTGCCACTGCAGCCAGCATAAGCAATGCATTGAGGGAGTTCGGTCATTGAGCCTTAGCCTATGACAACGCGTGCCAAAGATACTATCTATCGCAACAACGACCCTGTATCGGCCTTTGTGTTTGACGACAAGGTGGCCGATGTTTTCACCGACATGATCAATCGCTCAGTGCCGGGCTACAGCACCATTATTGCGATGATCGGCACACTTGCCGAGCGTTACGCGCAGGATGACTCCTTGTGTTACGACCTCGGCTGTTCGCTGGGTGCCGCCACTTTGGCGATGCGCGCAAACATCAAGGCCAAGGGTTGCTGGATAGTCGCAGTCGATAATTCCGCGCCAATGATCGACCGCTTCCAGCAGGTACTGAACAAGGACAAGCGCAGTATTCCGGTACAACTGCAGTGTGCGGATATAAGTGATGTCGATATCGGCAACGCTTCGGTAGTTGTGTTGAATTTCACGCTGCAGTTCGTGGCACAGCAAAAACGTGCCGAACTCATCAGGCGCATTTACGACGGTTTACGACCGGGCGGCATGCTGATCCTGTCAGAAAAAATTCATTTTGAAGACGCTGAACTCAACACCTTGTTCATCGATCTGCATCATCGCTTCAAAGAACAGAACGGTTATAGTCAGACTGAAATCAGTCGCAAGCGCGCAGCTATCGAAAATGTGCTGGTGCCGGAAACGTTAAGGGCTCACGAGAGCAGAATTCGCGCAGCGGGTTTTGCGAGTTTCGCGGTCTGGTTCCAGTGTTTCAATTTTGCGTCGATGGTGGCGGTTAAATAATTTGATGCTGAACTGAATAGCACTAACTTACGACCTTCTCCATGAAAGTGCAGGGGATTTTTTCGGCATGGATGCCGAAATAAAGCTACATGGACGTACTTGCGCGTTCCCCGGAATCTTCATGGAGAAGGTCTTAAGTTAGTGCCATCGGAAGCTGAGCTCGCTTTGGTCTTCCAAAACTATTCATTAATTTCCCAAGAGTCTCTCGTGCCAGCAGAATTTTTCCTCGATTACACCGGGTTATGTGAACGCCTGAACACACCTCTGCTGGCGCCGCTAATTGCGAAAGTGCCCCGCAATCTGGCCGCCGAAGTAAAACATGGCGATTTTCCGCGTTGGCTTGCAACCTTGCATTCCTTACCCGCGTTGACGCCCACAAGCAGTGAGCTGAAAAACTCTTTGCGTGTGGGCGAAGCAGCGCAGCTGTCTGAAGCAGAGCGCGCACAACTGCGCGACGTGCTGATGCACCTGCATCCCTGGCGCAAAGGCCCAATCGAATTGTTTGGCCTGCAGATCAATACCGAGTGGCGCAGCGACTGGAAGTGGGAGCGTATTGCCGAGCACATCAGTCCGCTGCATGGTCGTACCGTACTCGATGTTGGCTGCGGCAATGGTTATCACTGCTGGCGCATGGCAGGTGCTGGTGCGAATCTTGTGCTCGGTATCGATCCGCATCTGCTCTACAACATGCAGTACTGGGC
>CAIYIP010000166.1 GCA_903926285.1 uncultured Gammaproteobacteria bacterium | reverse complement strand
CCCACCTCATGGCCGTCCGTCTGGAAGGCAAGTAATAAGTTGCTACAGTTCCCGGGTGCGTGTTGCACCCGGGAAATTTACTCCTTTCAGGCTCGTCTTGTTGGTGAGTTTCTGCATCACAAGCGCGCGGCCCTTCCTTTATTCGCTTTAAAGAAAGCTTTACTCTTTCCCTGGCTCCGCCCCATATATGCCACCTCCGCTGGGAATTAACGCATAGGCAAGCGAAGATTTGTACTAGTACGCTTGGCTAACTGCTTGCTAGTGTTGCTCCGTCCCCCCCCCCCAATAATCCTGTTGGCGATGGGCTTACCCATAAATTAATTCCAGTTGCCTGGAAGACGGCGCTGGTGCCTAATTTTTCAGTAAGCATGCTGGTATTAATCCAGTGCTTTCCTGAGTTTTAACGTTGTTATCAACAAGCCAACTACCGTATGGAGCAGCAGAAAGAGCCTGTCAGCCGGCACATTCCGACGGGTAGCGTCTGTCAGCACTATTCCCCGAATAATCTGCACAATATGTATGGCCGGCAGCGCTTCAGAGTTCCACTTTGCGAGTTGTGCCAGCAAGTCGCCCGTCTCCACACGAATGCCTTCAGCAATAGGTTGGTTAATGATGGCTTCTGCAGCGGTGGCAGAGCGTGTTATGCGATTACGTGCCAGCGTGCCCAGTGCAAGATTGCTCTCAGCTTCAGTACAGGCAGAAAGCGTTAGCAGGAAGAAAATTAAAAGAATAAATTTACTCGAGGGGGGTATTCCGGAATTTCCTCAGTGTTGTCAGGCTACCAGCAATTGTTGCGCTGCCTGAAGCTGTGATCGCTCCCCTGTTAATTTGTAATAGTAATTCCCGCGTAAAATAACTTGAGCGCATCATCCCGAAAGCCCGTGCATATGGGCATATCGAATTTGCGGCCTGGTAGATTCTGCGCTATTTCCATGCTCTTGAACGGATATGCCTACATGCTCAACAGTAAAACAACATGACGTCTCCGATCAAAATCCTCGCGGACTTTGCTGCTGGCATCCTGTGCAAGTTGCGGTGGTGGTCGGCCGGGCTTGGCAGTTGTTATTTGAAATTAATTAAATGTTTAATTAATTAGAAATTTGTTGCAGGAACACATCGGAGGCAGGTAAAAAAACTGAAACGTTATCGCTGTCAGGGAATGGCGATTTTGTTGCGGAGTAAAATAAGGGCTTGCAAGCCACAGGCCCTTATTCGGCTAACTGTTCTAGACCTTATGGATTCATCAGGTCGGCGCGCAAAGACAAAAGCCAGTTCTTGACTGCATCCGCATCTTCTTCAGTCACAAAGGCGCCCAGGTTAGGCATGCCGACGCCCGTGTAGGCACCCTGGCGGACGATGTTGTGAAAAATATCGTAAGTGGCTGGCGCGGCATAACGCAGGTCAGCGAGTGCGCCGCCGGATGCAGCACCTGCGCCATGACACACCATGCAGCGTTTGCCATAAATGTCTTCACCATGGGCTAGCGCGGCTGGATCATCGTTGAATTCAATCCTTGTCAATTCAGGTAATGGCTGGCCTGTTACAGGAACAATATTTGTGTCCCCGTCGAGCACAAAAGTCCACATGCGGCCTTCGGGTTTGTATTCACCAGTTTCGCTTGGGCCAATCAATCCTGCTGAGCCGCCCCAGCCTACCAGTACTGCCAGATATTGTTTGCCGTCCAGTTCATAAGTTACAGGCGGAGCCATAATGCCGACGCCAAGATCTATCTGCCACAGGAGGTCGCCTTTATCTGCTGTATAAGCGCGCAGGAAGCCATCGCCTCCACCCTGGAATACCAGATTGCCTGCGGTTGTCAGCGTGCCGCCATTGATGCTGAAAGGGTAGTCAATAACCCAGCGCGGTTCGCGCGCCACTGGGTCCCAAGCTAGAAGGGCGCCGGGTGAACGTGTCTCGGGTCCGGTGCCGCCGGCATAGTCGGCTTCAGGACGGACTGGAACTCCTGCCATCGTGCCCATGGTTACGCCGATGTTCCAGGTGCCTGGTTTATGGACAAAACCCTGCTGTATTGAATAAGGGAAGCTTGAACCCTGATTGGTAGGTAAATAGATCAAACCCGTGACCGGATTGAATGACATCGGATGCCAGTTGTGGGCTCCACCAGGACCTGGCATGACGAAACTTATCGCGTTGTCATAACGAGCCTGGGGAGTTTCCATCGGGCGACCGCTTTCCAGATCAATGCCTGAGGCCCAGGTCACTTCTGCGTACGGGTCGGCTGAGATCAGATCGCCAGTGATGCGATCCAGCACATAGAAGAAACCATTTTTGGGTGCCTGCATGATGACCTTGCGTAACACACCATCGAAAGGAATGTCTGCCAGCATCAAAGGTTGTACAGCGGTGTAATCCCAGTTATCGGCAGGTGTTGTCTGGTAGTGCCATTTGACACGGCCGTCATCCACGTTTAATGCGACGATTGATGACAGATAGAGATTGTCGCCTTCGCCATTGCTACGCAGTTCATGGCTCCATGGTGAACCATTACCGGTACCGATATATACCAGGCGCGCTTCAGGGTCGTAAATGATCGAGTCCCATGAGTTGCCACCTCCGCCAACTTCCCACCAGTTGCCAGACCAGGTTGTGGCGGCAAATTCAACGTCCGGATTTTCAAAGCCCTCTGCAGGATTGCCTGGCACAACCCAGAAGCGCCAGGCTTCCGTCCCGGTTTCTGCATCATAAGCAGTTACATAACCACGCGAGCCCAATTCGGCACCACCGTTACCGATGATGACCTTGCCATCTGCGATACGCGGTGCGCCGGTGATAGTGTAAGGACGCTCTGGATCAACTGTGAGGATATCCCAGACAACTGCGCCGGTGTTGGCGTCAAGTGCAATCAGACGGCCGTCAATGGTGCCAACGTAGATTTTGTCTTCATACAAGGCGACGCCACGGTTAACAACATCACAGCAGGCCTTCCAACCTATACTGCGATCCACTTGGGGATCGAAGTCCCACAGTTTTTCACCCGTGCGTGCATCAATAGCAAATACACTGCTCCATGGACGTGTGGCGTACATGATGCCATTGTGAATCAGTGGTGTTGCTTCGAGGCCCCTGAAGGAGTCGGTATCGAAAGTCCATGCAACACCCAGTTGGGAAACATTGCTGGTATCAATCTGGTTGAGAGGGCTAAAGCGGCTCTCAAAATAATCGCGACCATAGGTGAGCCACTCTTCGCCGGAATTGGCAGCGTTTTTGAGAGTGTCGTCTGTAACTTCCTGAGCCTGGACAGCAAAGGTCAAAGAGATACTCAATAATACAAGCGCTAAAGCGTTTTTTTGTTGTCTCAGCATATGGATTTCCCTCGAATCTGGAATTACTACAACCGCTCAATACTACCTTAAATTCGGGACTTTCGTCATTGCAGCAAGCGGCGCCCTTACAAGACTGAAAACCTGGCGATGAGTGTGTGGTTGCAGGAAATTTATATTCCCAGTAAAAAAAATGCCCGCTTTCGCGGGCATTGGTTTGATACTTACGACTACATCAATATTTGTAACTATCTGGTTTGAACGGTCCTTCAGGCGGCACACCAATATAGGTTGCTTGCGCCTTGTTGAGCTTGGTGATCACACCGCCAAAGCCAGCGACCATTTCTGCAGCAACTTCTTCATCGAGTTTCTTCGGCAGCACTTCTACTTTCAGCGCGGATTTCTTCGCGGCTGGGGTAAGGGTGGCGAACTTGCGTTCCCAGAGGTACATCTGCGCGAGTACCTGGTTGGAGAACGATCCATCCATGATGCGTGAAGGATGGCCGGTCGCGTTGCCGAGGTTGATGAGACGGCCTTCGGAGAGCAGGATGAGGTAGTCTTCGCTACCATCTTTCAGCTTGCCACGGATAATGCGATGTACCTGTGGTTTTACTTCAT
>CAIYIP010000165.1 GCA_903926285.1 uncultured Gammaproteobacteria bacterium | reverse complement strand
TTTGAGCAGCACTGTCTTTGCCGAGCTTGTGGTGGAGGGCGCCTATGTTCGCGGGCTACCGCCGGGAGTCGACACCACCTCGGTATACATGACTCTGCGCAACACGGGAGATACCGCCATGGAAATGACTGGCGCAAGTTCACCGATTGCCGCAGAAGCGATGCTGCATACCACCATGAATCACAATGGCATGCTGCACATGCAGCATGTGATGTCAGTCAGTATTCCTGCCCATGGTGAGCTGGTGCTGGAGTCTGGCGGCTTGCACCTGATGTTGACTGGACTCAAGCAGAATGTGGCTGTGGGAACTGATGTGGAGGTGATGTTGCAATTCAGTGATGGCAGTACTCATCAGCTCAGCTTGCCTGTGCGCAGTGTGCTTGATGAATAAGGAATTACCCTGCAGCATAAAAAGTCTTAATTCGAAATGAAAAATATTGCTGCCATTCTGCTTGTTACTTTTTCTTCGAGTATCACTCCTGGCCCGAACAATGTGATGATCCTGACTTCAGGACTGAACTACTGTGTGCGGTGGAGCCTGCCACATTTGCTGGGCATAGTGCTGGGTTTCAGCTTCATGGTGGTTGTGCTGGGTTTTGGATTTGGCCTGATTCTTACAAGTTTTCCGCTCTTGCACACGTTCATCAAGATACCAGGCATGGCGTGTGGCCACCAATTGATGAGGACCGCGTGATGGCAATACCGAGTGCCGCGCAGTGCGAATTTCTGCGCAAGCGCCGTGTGTTTATCGCTGCATGGAGCAGCATAGGCCCTTTGCTGGTCGGGGGCTTGCTGATATTTATTGTCACCATTTTGTTGGCGGCGCCAATGTTCCTGAATCCTCTCTCAGTCATCGCGCGCTTACGTGCTGATACTCTGGATTTGACCACGCTGCAAACCATGGCCATGATGCTGCCAGTTGTGTTTATGTTGTTATGCCTGATTTTGCTCCTGCTGATTGTCCAGACATATCGCAGCTGTAAACGCGAAAAACAATACCTGCTGTTAACCGATCAACTGCAATAATTTTTTTACGGAGCCGGTAATGACCAGGATTTTTCTACGTGGAATTTTGCTTCTGGTTTGTTGCATAGCGGCCTGCTCGGAGTCAAAGGCTCCTCCAGAGCCATCTTCGCAAGGCGATGTTACAACTTCAGCACAAACCAGTACGACCGCGCCGGGAGTCATTCCCCAAGCGCAGCTTGATGCGATGGCCAAGGCTGCGGATGTCAGCACGGTGCTCGAACAGGCTGAGCAGGAAAGGCGCAAGCAGATGGATGCAGAGGGCTTGTAATAGTTTCCGGTAACGATCAGCCAAAACGCTTTAACGCAGATGGTGCCAGTCATGTTTGTTTTCACGCTAATTCTGTATGGGGAACTGTGCTATCCTGTGCACCCCAAGCTGGATGTTCCGGCTTGTTTTTAATTGTAACTAATTGATTAAACATGCAATTTTTAAAAAAATTTGTCGTTGTGCTGTTCGCCTGCGGGTCACTTCTTTTTGCCAAACCATCACTGGCTGTCACTTATGTCTGTGTTGACACCACGCTGGGTACTTTTTGCATGGAAATGCTGGAAGCAGATGCGCCTGGCACCGTGGCCAATTTCCTGAACTATGTGCGCGATGGTGATTTCGATAAGACCTTCATTCATCGCACCGAGCCGAATTTTGTTATTCAGGGCGGCGGTTACAAACTTGACCCGCTTGGCGACGAAGTACCTCAGGATCCGCAGATCCCCAACGAATTCAAACTGGCAAACGTGCGTGGCACGGTAGCCATGGCCAAACTGCCTGATCAGCCGAATAGCGCCTCCAATGAGTGGTTTGTGAACCTGACAACTAACGAAACTCTGGACACCACCAATGGCGGCTATACCGTCTTTGCCAAAATTGTCAGTGGCATGAGTGTGGTTGATGCAATTGGCTATGCACAAAGGGTAGATCTGACGACATCGCTCGGCAGTGCTTTTGGCCAGGTTCCTGTGCTTGAACTGGATGCTGATGGTGTGGGTCTTGATGACCTTATGCAGGTGAACCGGGTCTTCATCAGCGACACTATTCTCAACGCCCCGGCTGATCCGTTGGTGTGCACAGCCGAATGGGTGGCATCACTCGTGCCTGTACCAAGCCAGGTGTGCATGGAAACTCCACTGGGCAGTTTCTGCATTGATTTGACGCCGGATGTTGCGCCTTT
>CAIYIP010000164.1 GCA_903926285.1 uncultured Gammaproteobacteria bacterium | reverse complement strand
GATGACAGACTGGGCCAGCGAAATTCTTGCGGAAACTGCTGAAATTTCGCAGCTGCTTGACAGTATCCATAACAACACTGCCCATACCACAGCAGTGCAGGCACAACAGGCAAAAGTGGCGAACCCCGAACTCACACCATCAGCGAAGGTATTGCAGCGTATGCGCGAGCTCAAAACATCCTATGCCCGCTTTGCACTGAATCAGTCTCTGGCCAACAGTGACTACTTTCGCGTGCTTAAACTATCCGATGACAAAATGGCGCAGTTCCAGCGTATGTCCCAGACCTCAAACCTCGAACGGGAAGCCATAGAACAAAGTGATACACTCGATTTTGAAACTTATCTGCAAAACCTGAACAACAGCTAGGGAGCACTCCGCATGAATTACCTCGGCAGCCGCCTGATCAATCTCTATATCTTCCTGTACTGCGCGGCACTCATAGGCACTGCGTATTACATGGAACATGTGATGAGGCTGGAGCCCTGCCATCTTTGCATCATGCAGAGGGTTTTCTTCTGGGCTACCGGCCTGGTCGCGCTTGCGGGTTTTATCCAGAATCCGCAAACGAAGGGCAGAAAAATTTATGGTTTCAGCACCGCCGCGCTGGCGCTGGCTGGCAGCGGTTTTGCGATTCGTCAGGTCTACCTGCAAAATCTGCCCAAAGACCAGGTACCTGCCTGTGGTCCAAGCCTTCAGTACATGCTGGAAGAATTTCCACTCCAGGAAGTTATCAAGGCAATGTTTTCGGGTGATGGTAATTGCGCCGAAATCCAGTGGCAGGATCCGATTCTGCATCTGAGCATAGCTCAATTATCACTGATCGCGTTTGGCATGCTGATCGCTGTCAGTCTGTTTCAGGCCTTACGAAAATAAGCAGGAAAATTTTCGGCACGCATAAAAAAGGTCTCCTATAGTCAAAGTGTAGGTTTCAATCAAACCGCACAGGGAGCACTTCTGCATGCCACCAGTCCCGTACCTGTCTGTCCGCCACCTGCCTGTCTCTCACAAACAGCCCGACAACGAAGCTATCCTGATCGACAGATGGCGACTTCAGCGCCTCGATTTGCGCAAGCATCTTCTTCAAATGATGCGCAGCCATTTATCTTCCGCAACACACAATGAACGGGAAACCACGCTGGAAAATCTTTGCAGTGAATTGATCGACTATATTTCTACCGGCCATTTTGAAGTGTATGGCGGCCTGATGCGCAGGCAATCAAGATCAAACCACGAGCTCCGGATTTTAATTGCCTACCTTCATCGTTGCATTGGCAGTTCGACCGACCTGGTGCTCGAGTTCAACGAAAGCTGCGAGCGTGACAACGTGTTTGTGGGCAGCAACCAGATGACCGAAGCCCTCGGCAAACTGACACGCTCTCTTCTTGTCCGCTTTGCGCTCGAGGAACAAATGCTCGAGTTAACTACCGGCAACGAATTTAGCTGACATGGACTTCAACCAGGCTTCGCATTAGAGTAGCCTGCAATCACCAGCACGACCTCTTCCTGCTTTCTTCCGGAGTTTTCATTTTGCCAAGCAGTCCTTATAACCGCCGGTTTCCGCAAACCCGTATGCGCCGAATGCGCCGTGATGATTTCAGCCGCAGGCTGATGCGCGAAACTGTACTGACACCTGACGATCTGATTTATCCAGTGTTCGTAATTGAAGGCAAGGGCGATCGGCAAGCCATCGCATCAATGCCCGGCATTGAAAGACTCAGCATTGACCAGCTCGTGCTTGAAGCTAAACATATTCATAGCCTTGGAGTTCCGGCATTGGCCTTGTTTCCCGTGACCAATCCGGCGAGCAAATCACTGGATGGTCGCGAAGCCTACAATCCCGACGGTCTTGCCCAACGTGCAGTGAAAGCAATCAAGGATGCATGTCCCGATCTCGGTGTGATTACGGATGTTGCGCTTGATCCCTTTACGACGCACGGCCAGGACGGAATTATTGATGCCAATGGTTATGTGCTGAACGATCAAACAGTGGAAATCCTGATCAAGCAGGCGCTCTCTCATGCGGTCGCTGGCGCCGACATTATTGCTCCTTCAGACATGATGGATGGCAGGATTGGTGCGATCCGCACTGAACTCGAAGCTGCAGGACATATTCATACACGTATTCTCGCGTATTCTGCAAAATATGCCTCGGCCTACTACGGCCCCTTCCGTGATGCG
>CAIYIP010000163.1 GCA_903926285.1 uncultured Gammaproteobacteria bacterium | reverse complement strand
TAGTAGTTTTTTTTGAAGTTGCAGTAAGTCGCTAACGCCCCTCGCGGTGCCGGGTTTAACAAACACATCGACAAGAGCTTGCTTCAATCGAGCACGGTCACGGCTGAGTGTACCTCTCCTGAATCGGCATTTTTCAGCTATTTCTGCCGCTGTCGCGAAAATTGTCAGATGCCAAACGGACTCAGGCCCGGTTGCAGGAATCCCAGCCTGCCTTCAAATTCTCCAGCGACCGCCAGTTGCCCATCAATTTCCTTGAGCGGCAAAGCCGCGAGCTGCCACGGCGCAGGTCCACCTACCACTTTGGCGCCATTACCTGGATCAAACTGGGATTCGTGGCAGGGACATTGAAAACGCTTGAACTCAGCATTCCAGTCAGTCACATCACAACCGGTGTGGCTGCACACGCCGGAATAGGCCACGAGGCCGTTAGCACTCCGCGCAGCGGTTGCGGGCGCCAGTGCGGCTGGATCAAGGCGAATCAGCAGCAACTGGTTCATGCGTGTACCGTTGCGCATCATTCCCGAGGCTGGGTCGAGTGCAAATGCAAATATCTGTTTAGATTCAAGTTCGAGGTCGGCCGCACTCACTGGTTTGCCGGCATTGTCGCCATAGGCATACGCAATCAAATCATTAACCTGCGGTGGCAACATCAAAGCTACATCCTGTGCATTAGCCTCGTTCATACCCGGCAGGCTGAAGCCAAGCACACACATACAGCCCAGCACCTGCCGGCGGTTCACATCAATTTCGGGTTTATCTGTCTTGCTCAAAGCCTGTTCCCCCACGGTTTAATAAGGCCTGAGGAATTTACCAGAACGCAGGGGACTGAGTAACCCGATTTCACAGACTGAGGAACAAGAAGATTACGGCTTCTTTAAGCGGCTGACGTGGTTAATCCTGAAAATCAAGCCAGAGTCAGACAAGAATGGCACTGACTCAAGATCTTCTCCGTAAAACTGAATGCGATCTCTTCGGCATGTCCGTAATGATCCGGAGAAAGCTACATGAAGTGGAGCCGGGCCAGCGGCGGGAGGTATAAGCAGAAGACGTCGTGAACCCATCCGTGGGGACTTGGCTTCGGCATCCATGCCGAAGACACTTCTGCTTATACCTACCGCCGCTGGCCTTTGGAGTTCATCTTGCACTCATAGACGGCGGTTTCCAGAAGCTCTCACAGAAGTCTGCAGTCAGGAGCGGAACCGTCCAGACCAGACCGTTGGCGACATGGGTGTCGCCATCCGAGCCCTCCATGGGTGAAGCACGCGTTTACAAAGCGCAGCTTTGTGTGCAGCTGAACGCCACCCATCTATGATGGGTGGCAGGGCCGGATTCACGGCGTGTATCAGAAAGCGGCACTGGCTGCTGGTCCCCCCCCCATGAGAAATCACTAAATGAAACTCACACTCTTTTTGCTCAACAATAGCTTGATGGTAGACTCACCAAATGGAGGAACCATCATGACTAAACTCTTCAAATATTTCCTGACCCTGAATATCTGCCTGCTGACCAATGCCGTACTGGCTGCTGAAGCCGCCACGCCCGCTGCTGAAGTTCCGGTGGCAGTCGCGCCAGAAGCAGTCAATGCAACTATCCCTCCGTTTACAGTAACCCTCAACGGCCGCGAAGAGCTCGTGCAAACAGACGGTCTCGCGAATCCGCTGGTTATCATCAGCACCAATCGCGGTGACATGCTGGTGGAATTGTTTGCTGATGAAGCGCCAAACACTGTCGCCAATTTTCTCGGCCTGGCTAACGGCACCAAGGCCTTCACCGACCCTGCTACCGGCCAGCAAGCCATGAAACCTTTTTATGATGGCCTGATTTTTCATCGCGTGATTGATGGCTTCATGATTCAGGGAGGCAGTCCCACCGGCGATGGCGAAGGTACGCCGGGTTACGACTTTGCCGACGAAATCAACGCCGAAAGTCTCGGCCTCGACAAGATGATGTTGCTTGATGCTGAAGGAATACCTAACCCGGTACTGGGCATTCGCAGCCAGAATGATTTTCAACAGCGTGTACTGATTCCGTTCTATCAGAAACTCGGCATTACAAACCAGGAAAGCCTGACCGCACGCGCAGCTGAAGTTGATGAACGCCTGCGCACAATGAGCGTGAAGGAAAATTATGAAATGCTGGGCTACAGCTATATTGCGCATGTGAAATCGCGTGCGCCTGTCCGTGGCGTACTTGCGATGGCCAACAGCGGGCCCGATACCAATGGCTCACAATTCTTTATCAATCTGGCTGATACCGAATGGCTCACCGGCAAACATACCGTGTTCGGCAAAGTGCGCGCCGGACTTGCAGTGCTCGACGCCATAGGCAAGACGCCCGTGAACACTGAAGCACGTCCCACGCAGGATGTAATCATTCAATCAATTCGTCCGCTGCAACGCTGAACAGGGTCGAGCTGGAATGGCACTTAGCTGGGACCTTGCCCATGAAGATTCCGGGGATCGCGCAAGTACATCCGTGTAGCTTCCTTCGGCATCCATGCCGAAGAATCCCCTGCACTTTCATGGGCAAGGTCCCAGCTAAGTGCCATTCATCCCAAACAGTTAATAGCCAGGATATGCCATGACGCAATCGCGAAGCCCTAACGTAGTCTGGCAACCAGGTCGCGTCGATCGCCACAAGCGGGAACAAATATTCAACCAGCAGGGTGCCACACTCTGGTTTACCGGGCTCAGTGGCGCGGGCAAATCCACGCTCGCGTTTCTGCTGGAACAACTGCTGCTCGAAAACAACTACAAACCTTATGTGCTCGACGGCGACAATATCCGGCATGGCCTGAACAACAATCTGGGATTTTCCGCAGAAGATCGTGAAGAAAACATTCGCAGGGTTGGCGAAGTTTCCAAACTGTTTGCCGATGCAGGCATGATTGTTATTTCAAGTTTCATTTCACCGTTCCGCAAGGACCGACGTCTCGTGCGCAGCCTGCACCAGCAG
>CAIYIP010000162.1 GCA_903926285.1 uncultured Gammaproteobacteria bacterium | reverse complement strand
GGTTTGGCGTGTTCTCAGTAAAGAATCCCGCCGTCACCGCCCAGATCGAGTCATCAATACCACTGGCCTCATCAAAAATCACCATCACACCATCGTGATTGTGAACACCAGCGTAAGAGTCAGGCTGCAGCCACATGCAACCCACCGATATCCGCCTGCATAAGCGTACCGCAATCCTTGAGCTCAAATATGCAGATGGCGGCATCTACACACTGCCCGCCGAATTCCTGCGCGTGTATTCGCCGTCTGCTGAAGTTCGTGGTCATGGCCAGGGCCAGGAAGTACTGCAGGTCGGTAAACGCAATGTAAAAATTGCGCGCATCGAACCCATCGGCAACTACGCTATCCGCCTCCACTTTGATGACGACCACAACACCGGCATTTATTCCTGGGAATATCTGCGCGAACTGTCGCTTGATCAGCAAAAACTCTGGGACCAATACCTGCAACGCATGCAAGCTGCCGGCGAGCGGCGCGAACCCAGAGATGCAGCAGTGCAAGTGGTCAACATCATGCCGCTAAAGCCATACTGAGCGGGATCAGGTAGAGTAAGGAGCAAGGCTGCTTTTGCAAACGGCATCCATCAACTGACACTCACAGCAGCATCAATCCAGGGGATTCATGCAGATTAATGACCCTGAACAAAACGCTTGGCATACACTCGACGCCTCTGCTGTACTCAAAAAGCTGGATACTGACGCCAGTAAAGGCCTAACCCCGGAAGAAGCAAAACAACGGCAGCAACACTGGGGCCCTAACACCCTCAAACAAGGCCACCAGCGCAGTGCCTGGCGCATACTCTGGTCACAGTTTGCCGACTTCATGATTCTGATTCTGCTTGCGGCCGCTGTAATTGCTGGGGTTGTCGGTGAAGTCGCGGACTCCCTCGCGATTGCAGCCATCCTCTTGCTCAATGCCGTGATCGGCTTTACCCAGGAAATGCGCGCTGAACATGCGCTCGCGGCGCTGCAGCAGATGGCAGCACCCAACACGCAAGCAAGACGCAATGGCAAACCGTGCTGCGTACCATCTTCTGAACTGGTGCCGGGCGATATCGTGATGCTTGATGCCGGCGTCCAGGTCCCGGCCGACCTCCGTCTGCTTGAAGCCAGTACACTGCAAATAGACGAAGCGGCATTAACGGGCGAATCAGTTCCTGTAACCAAAAATTCCACCCTTATATGCGCCGACGATGCCAGCATTGGTGACCGCCTCAACATGGCATGGAAAGGCACGTTGATCAGCAACGGCCGAGGTCTTGGCGTAGTTGTCAGCACGGGCATGCATACCGAACTAGGCCGCATAGCCTCCATGCTCGATTCCGCCACCAACACCCCGACCCCACTGCAGAAACGGCTGGCCAGTTTCAGCAAGCGTCTCGGGCTCGGCGTGCTGGCCATCTGCGCGATTATCTTTGCGACCGGACTTGCCAGAGGCGAACCACCGCTGCTGATGTTATTAACTGCCATCAGCCTTGCAGTTGCCGCAATCCCCGAAGCCCTGCCCGCAGTTGTCACCATTGCGCTGGCGCTTGGCGCCTATCGCCTCGTCGGGCAGCAAGCACTGATTCGGCGGCTCAGCAGCGTGGAAACACTGGGCTCCGTTACCTGGGTCTGCTCTGACAAAACCGGCACGCTGACCGAGAACCACATGCATATGGAAAGCCTCTTGCTCGCCAACGGCCAACTCGCGGCAGAGCAATTCACCTCAGCAGAGGCCAGCGTGGCACTGACAGCCATGGTCCTCTGCAATGACGCGGAATTCACGGGCACAGAAACCAAGGGTGATCCAACTGAAGTTGCCTTGCTCGAAGCAGCGCATATAGCCGGCATCAATAAAGCACAACTGGAATCCGCGCAACCTCGCATCGACGAGCTGCCATTCGATTCGAATCGCATGCGCATGACCACGTTCCATCAGGACGCGGACGGCATTATTGCGTTTACCAAAGGTGCGCCCGAAGCCGTAATTTCCCTCTGCAACAGCTGGTATGGCGCAGAGCAGCAGTGGAATCCCGAAATAGTCGCGCGCCAGGCTGCTGCGCTCGCCGCCGATGGCATGCGAGTGCTCGCAGTGGCAAGGCGCAGATGGGATGCAGTGCCAGCACGGCAAATCGACGCGGAAACAGCACTGGAACTGCTAGGCTTTGTCGGCCTCATGGATCCCCCGCGTCCCGAAGCGACAGCAGCCATTGCCACCTGTCGTACAGCCGGCATAACGCCAGTCATGATTACGGGCGATCATCCAGCCACGGCATTGAACATTGCGCGGCGCCTGCAGCTTGCCGAGGGTGAGGACAGTGTGATGACCGGCAAGGAACTCGCAACTCTATCCGACTCAGCTTTGCTTGAGTGCGTGCGTAACATCAGAGTATTTGCACGCGTCGATCCAGCCCAGAAAATCCGCATCGTACTTGCACTGCAATCGCTCGGTGAATTTGTGGCCATGACCGGCGACGGCGTCAACGATGCCCCTGCGTTGAAGCAGGCCGATATCGGCATCGCAATGGGCAAGGTCGGCACGGATGTGGCGCGCGAAGCTGCCGACATGATCCTGCTTGACGACAACTTCAGCACGATTGTTGCGGCCATCAGTAGCGGCCGCCGCATCTTCGACAACATCCGCCGCTTTATTCGTTATGTGCTGACCACCAATTCCGCAGAAGTACTCGTGATCTTCGTAGCCCCACTGCTCGGCCTGCCACTACCGTTGCTACCCCTTCATATACTCTGGGTCAATCTTGTGACCGATGGTTTGCCAGGACTTGCGCTGACTGCCGAGCCAGCCGAACCCGCGCTGATGTCACGCCCTCCGCGGCCGCCGAATGAAACACTGCTGGCCGGTGGCATGTGGCAGCATGTGCTGCTGGTCGGCCTGCTGATGAGTGTGCTGGTGCTTGGGGTCCAGGCTTATGCACTGGATAGTGGCAAGGACAACTGGCAGACGCTGGTGTTCACCACATTGACGTTTACCCAGCTGGCCCATGTCATGGCGATCCGTTCCGAGCGCGAATCACTGTTCAGCATAGGCCTGTTCTCCAATCCCCTGCTGCTCGCCGCAGTAGTAATAACGATTGGGCTGCAATTGCTGTTGATCTACGTACCATTTTTTAATGAAGTTTTTGCGACAGCACCGATGACGCTGGCCGAGCTGAGCCTGTGCGGAGCCTGCGCTCTCGTCATTCTGGTCGTTGTCGAACTTGAGAAATGGCTGAAACGTCTCGGAATCCTGTACCGCCAACGCTGAAGTCCGCCTGACTGCTGTTTCACCTGCAATACCACAGTACAATGCGGCCATAAACCAGACAGCAAATCATGCAGATAAACCCATGAGTGACCAACCCGCCAACAGCCCACCTCCCGCAGGCAAGACCACCCACTTCGGTTACAAGGAAGTGCCACTCGAACAAAAGGCCTCCCTGGTCGGCAATGTGTTTCATTCGGTCGCGCAAAAATACGACCTCATGAATGATGTGGTTTCACTCGGCACCCACCGCATCATCAAACGGTTTACGCTCGAACTCTGCGCGATACGTCCGGGCCAGCAAGTGCTCGACCTCGCCGGCGGCACAGGCGACTTCAGCCTGCTGTTTGCTCCCTTGCTGGGCCGTGAAGGCCAGGTGGTACTCGCCGACATCAATGCCTCGATGGTCAGTGTTGGCCGCGATCGCATCATCGATGCCGGCAATTCCGGCAACATCACCTACGCTCGCGCCAACGCCGAATGCCTGCCATTTGCGGATAACAGTTTCGACTGCACCATCATCGCGTACGGCTTGCGCAACGTCACCGACAAAGATGCTGCGCTGCGCTCAATGTATCGCGTATGCAAACCGGGCGGCAGGGTCCTCGTGCTGGAATTTTCAAAGCCACGCAATCCGCTGGTTGGCAAAGCCTACGATCTCTATTCCAAACTCTGGCCAATCGCAGGCAAGGTGGTCATGGGCGATAGTGCAAGTTACCAATATCTCGTCGAATCGATTCGTATGCATCCCGATCAGGAAACACTCAAGCAGATGATGCTGACTGCGGGTTTCGCACGCTGCAACTATCACGATATGATGGGCGGCATCTGTGCCATTCATGTCGGCTACAAGGACTAAGCCATGTCGTTCGCGCTGCTGCAAACCGCCCTGCTGATACCCACCGAGCTCGCGGTCAATAACTTGCTCAGCCTTGATCCCGCAACTGTCGTGCGCTTGCAAGCCTTGCAAGGCAAGACCCTCGCAGTACATGTCACGCAACCTGCTTTTGTACTGTACGTACGCATCACTGCCAAAGGCGTGCAGTTAAGTCCTGTGTTCGAAGGACAGCCCGATGCAAGCCTGCATGGCTCGACAGCTGCGCTACTGAAATTGCTGTCTAAAGGTGCCGGCATTACCAATCTGCACGCCAGCAATGTCGAGCTGCGCGGCAATACCGGCTTTGTGCAGCAGCTGCAAAATCTGTTGGCCGACCTCGACATCGACTGGCAATTCCAGCTCAGCAGACTTATCGGCAATCTGCCCACGTCAGTGATCAGCAGCGGCTTTAATCAGGTCGCTGACTTTGCCAAAGAGAGCGGCAGCAGGTTTAAACAAAACCTGCAGGATTACCTGGCGGAGGAAAGCACGTTGCTGCCACGCGCCCACGAACTGGGAACGTTTTATTCTGGCATCAACGAACTCGCGTTGCGGGTTGATCGCCTGCAAGCCAGGATCGATCTCTTTGCCATTGCGCAAACAAGCTGATCCCAAAAATCACCCGCGCTCTTCTCTGAGGCCGTCAAACCGTTAATCTGCGTTTGTTCCAAAACCGACCACCGAAAAGAGGAGATTTAGCCAACACAGCTCTTTCATCACTGGATTACAATTCGGCGCAGAAGTGATCCTCATCTTACATTCGGACTCGAATGGAAAAGTGCGAACCGAAAGATTTTTGTTTGGTAATGCAGCGGCCTCGCAATCGCCAGGCCACTACTTCGATTTAATTATTTCTCGAGATTGCTGTAGACCCGCTCTTCAAAACCCTGCAACACGTTGATCGCCGCTTCGTGATAGAACGGCAAAAACTGCATCATCAACACCGCACCCAGTTCACGCTGTGGATCTATCCAGAACTCAGTGTTGTAAATGCCGGCCCAGGCGAGACTACCAGATGAACGCATGTTGGCGACGCGTCCTTCGGTGCGCTGAAAACCCAGACCAAACGTATCAACACCCGCACCCAGCGGAAAAGGCAAGCTTGTGAGTGGATTGGTTGTAGGCTGCAAACCCACACGCACTTCACCGATGTTGTTCTCGCCCATCAGCGCAAGGGTTTCAGGCTTGAGCAATTGCTGCCCGTTCAAGGCACCTTCGTTCAAAAACAGGCGAATGAACTGCGCGTAGTCATGGGCCGTGGAAGACAGTCCACCGTCGCCTTGTACTGGCGAGGAAATCACGCCAGCAGGATTTGGTACTTCCAGCAACTGCGCACCATCGCTGCGCCACACGGTAACTGCGCGCGCATTTTTTTCTGCAGGAATATCATAGGACGTGTCCTTCATCTGCAGGGGCCCGATGATCCGCGCCTGCATAAACTCGAACAGGTTCTGGCCCGTAACGCGCTCAATCAAGCTGCCAAGCACACGTGTACTTTCACCGTATGCCCATTGCGTGCCGGGTTCGAACAACAGCGGATAATCAATCGCTCTGGCGCCAGCAACACCTGCGGCGGCCTTTGCCAGCTCCGGACTTGCAAACGCATAACCGAGACCGGAGGTATTGGTCAGCAGATGCCTGATCGTAATTTCAGTCTTGGCAGGCGCGGCAGTAAAAGTGCCATCGTCGA
The DNA here is from genome assembly GCA_903926285.1 of uncultured Gammaproteobacteria bacterium. Taxonomy (GTDB): domain Bacteria; phylum Pseudomonadota; class Gammaproteobacteria; order Pseudomonadales; family Pseudohongiellaceae; genus CAILUG01. Next base: position 12,102 of record CAIYIP010000162.1, on the reverse strand, counting down.
GATTAAATGACGCATACACCTGCCGACTGCCAAGTTCCGGCATGTACTGCGATAGCGGCGCATCCAGGCTCACCTTGCCCTCCTCCACCAGCATCATGATCGCGGCGGAAGTAACCGGCTTGGTCATCGACGCAATACGAAAAATCGCATCCGTCGTCATCGGCTTGTTATTGGCCACATCCATCCTGCCGTAAGCCTTCTCGAAGATCACACCATCCTTGTTAACGATCAGCGCCACCATGCCGGGGATGCCGGTAGTAGCCTGCGCTTGCTGCAAATAACTATCTATAGCTGCCTCACCCTCGGCAGTAAAAGTCTGCGCTGCGGCGTTGACAGTTAACAGCAGCAGCGCGCAGCTGATCCATTTGTTGAATTGCATTGTGTTTATCCTCTCAAAGTTTGTTGTAAATAACACGAAGCCAGACCACGGTCTCTGGCTTTTGCTTTCCGGCTATTCCAATGATAACGTCTGGCGTTCAATCCAAGCCAATAATTCCAATATTCCTGGGGTTTTTACTTAGCAAAATCTTGGCACTAAAGATTCAACAGGAGCAACAACGATGGGCAAGAGCAGACTTGAAGCATTCAGCGATGGTGTAATCGCTATCATCATTACCATCATGGTGCTGGAACTGAAAATACCGCATGGCGAAGGTGTGGACGTGCTGATACCGCTGGTTCCCGTATTTTTCAGCTATGTACTGAGCTTCATCTATCTAGGTATTTACTGGAACAATCACCACCACATGCTGCATACGCTCCGCACCGTGACGGGCCCGATGCTATGGGCAAATCTTCACCTGCTGTTCTGGTTGTCGCTGATTCCCTTTGCCACGGGCTGGATGGGTGAAAACCATTTTGCCGCCCTGCCTTCGGCGCTTTATGGCGTGGTGCTGTTCATGGCAGCTGTCGCCTACTTCATATTGCAAAGACTGATCATCGCTTCGCAGGGTCATGATTCGATATTAAAGAAAGCTGTGGCGGACGACTGGAAAGGCAAACTATCACCCCTCATTTATGCAACCGCTGTTGTGCTCGCGTTCTGGGTGGAGTGGTTTTCGCTGGCGCTGTACGTGCTGGTTGCGATTATTTGGCTTGTTCCTGACCGGCGTATCGAGAAAGTTCTGGGAAGCCACGGAGTATAAGAACACTATTCTCTTAACAAGCCCCCTAACGAGGTTTAGTGGTTAAGGCCCATGGCTTGTACAATACCTGCAGCATAAGGAGCAGATGTACTGACAGTTGCTGATCAGGCCAGACTCTGCATTTTCAATGCATCACTTATATCTACAAGGAGTTGTAAGCCATGGTGAAAAAGGCCCAGCACAAACGCTTCGCGATGATCCGCGAATTCCAGATGGCCGACTGGTTTACTCTCGCCAATGCAGTCTGTGGCGGCGGTTCGCTGTTCTCTGTGCTGACTTATCTCGAAACCAGAGACGTACAGCATATCTATTATGCCGGCGCACTCGTGCTTGCGGCGCTGATCTTCGACGTACTTGATGGCCGTATCGCACGCTGGCGCCAGAAGGCATCACTGCTGGGCCAGGAACTCGACTCGCTCGCCGATGTAATCTCGTTTGGCGTAGCGCCGGCAATCATTGCGTATGGCTGCGGCATGCAGGGCATGTACGACCGCATCATTCTGCTCTATTTTGTTGCTTGTGGTGTATCGCGACTGGCACGCTACAACGTGACCGCCGCTGCGCTTTCCGAAGGCGCCGGCAAGGTGAAGTATTTCGAAGGTACTCCCATACCAACTTCCATCGCTCTCGTACTGGTGCTGGTGTTAGCGGCCTGGTCAGGAGCAGTGAATGAAAATCTGTGGCTTGGCGAAATCAGGTTGCTCGGTTTTGTGCTGCACCCGCTTGTCATTATGTATGCGATCTCGGGTTCACTGATGATCAGTAGGTTTCATATTCCGAAGTTATAAAATCTTCCTGCAGAATTCACACAGTTCGCATCCAGGCTGTGTGAAGTTGCAGACCCGCCTTCAAAACAGATACTGCACCGCAACCTGCAATTGTTCTTCGCGCAGTTTTTCTGCCAGGCCTGCGACTCTTCTTGCGGCACGGGCACTTTGAATCCAGCTGTATTCACCTTGCGCGAACCAGTGGGTGCTCATCCGATAACGGTAACTCAAGGTGGCGGCCTTGCCGTATTCCTGATTCATGTCGGATGCGATGGTATCGCGGTCATCTACGACGAATTCTTCGAGGCGAGCACTCAAGCGGTGACGACCACTGCTCTTGCTTAGCAGTGCAAACGCGCTATGAAAAGCGTTGAACACCAGATCGCGGCCATTGCGTGGCGACACCATCAACGTGTCGCCAGTCATATATTGACCAAGCAGCTCCAGATCTTCTGCCAGCATCCACTTGAAACCCACATGGGCAAAACGTGTAGCCCAGGCCCATTGATTATCTTTCACGACTTTGGCATCGGCATTATTGTCGTAGTAGCCAATCAACAATTTGCCTTTCTCGTGCCATTCGTTTTCGACAAAGGCGTGATAACCAATGCGATGATCCAGCTCCCGGAACGCATCGGATGCCGCCGGCACAAAGGTAGGCGCAAGATCCGGCAGTGGCAGCCTTTCATGCAACAGGCTCTGGCGATTGCTGATTACCCAGCCGTGCCACGCCAGCATGGCTCCTGTTGGATCATTGCCCTGATACAAAGCCAGGCCCAGCGCGAGATCCTGGTTACTTCCGGAATATCTGCCCAGCCTCGTAACACTCACTTCAAAACCTTTGTGACGCACTTCTTCTGCCAGCCACGAATTGATAGTCGAAAAATCCAGGGTATAGGGCGACGACCATGCAGTCTGCACATTCTCCACTGATACATGCGGATACATCCACCCTGCGCGTGCATCAAGCCGCACGCCTGAAGCTGACGGCAGGGCTTTATACAACAGGTAAGCTTCCGTAAGACCAGCGCTTGAGTCGCCATTCTGCACATAGGCATTGCCCGTGATGTGAACACCAAAGCCACTGTCGAATGTCCCGTTGTAAACAAGCGCTGTCTGCGACAGCGCCACATTGCTGCCGTCACCTTGCGTAAATTTGCCAAAGTTGCCTTCAAGATACGAAGGCAGCGTATCGCTGATACTCGCACGCAAATCGACGATGCCTCCAACGCGATGCTCTGCGCCTTGCACCAGCGTCGTTGCAAACATTGCAGTGAAAGTTAAAACATGAAGCCTGGAAACTTTCATGATGCACGCAGTCTGGGTTGTTGTTCTGGCGAGTACTGCAACAACCACTGCTGCAGTTTTTCTACAGTCTGCGGACGCGAAATATAATAACCCTGCACAAGATCGCAGCCGTTGCGACGCAGCCAGCGCAGTGTGGCACCATCTTCGACGCCTTCGGCTACCACTTGCATACCGAGATTATGCGCAAGTTCAATCGACGAACGCACAATAACCTGGTTGGTCTGTCCATCGAGCAGGTTAAGTACAAAAGACTTGTCGATTTTAAGTTCGCTGACGGGCAGGTTCTTCAGCTGAATCAGCGACGAATAACCCGTACCAAAATCATCAATTGAGATTTTGATATTGGCATCCTTGAAGCGCGACAACACGGCAGTTACGGCTTCCATGTCGTCGACTACAGCACGCTCCGTCATCTCGAGCGACAGCGCCTCACTGGGCGTGCCCGATTTGGCGAGAATGCTCATGACAAGATCATAGAAATGTTTGTCCAGCAGATTGCGGTACGAAACATTAACCGCAATCGACAGCTTTAAGCCCACCGCAAGCCAGCGTTGATACTGCTGGACCGCTTCCTGCAACACCCATTGCGTGAGGTCATTGATAAGGCCAGTCTGCTCCGCAATGGCAATAAAATGATCTGGCGGAATCATGCCCTGCTGCGGATGAGTCCAGCGCACGAGTGCTTCGACATGATGAATCTCGTCGCTGCTCAAGGACATCTTGGGTTGATAGTGCAGCACGAGCTGGCCGCTATCGATAGCATTTTTCAGATCATTGATCAGTTGCAGGTATTTGACGTTGTCGCTCGTCAGCACTGCATTGTAGAGCTGGAAGGCGTGCTCCATTTTCTGTGCGTGGTGCATGGCAACCGATGCCTTCTGCAACAGGGTTGATGCTTCGCGTGCGTGCAAGGGAAAAATTACTGCGCCCACCTGCAATTCGATATAGAGCGAAATACCCTGGTACTGAAATTCGGGTTCGAGCGTAGCCAGCAGGGTATCAAGTTCTTCGGCTAGATCAATATCCTGAGTGTGCCTGTAGAGCAGCACAAATTCGCTGCCGCCGAGATGGAACAACACTTCGCCGCTTGTCATCTGCCGGAGGTGTTCACCCACTGTCTGGATCACCTTGTCGCCAATATCATGGCCCAGGCTGCAGTTGATTTCATTGATGCGCCGGATGCAGAGCTTGATTGTGCTGAAGCAGACGCCGCTTTCAAACGTCCAGTTATGCAGCACTTGCAGCAGGCGATTACGGTTGGGCAGTCCGGTGAGGCCATCATGATACGCATGATGCGATATCAACTGCTCGCGACTGATCACCGCTTGCTGCATGTGTTTTATTTCGTCAGCAAGCTCGCCAAGTTCGCCACCTGTTTTGATATCGAACGCAAGGTCGTAGTTGCCACCCGCAATCTGTTTGGCGAGGCGCGCAAGAATCTGCGCAGGGCGGCTGATACGTGTGGCGATAAAAAATGCACCACCAAGCGAGAGACTCAAGGTTAACGCCGCGAGTAAAAACAGCTGCCAACCCTGATTGCGAATTTCAGCAATCAGGCTCGTGCGATCGCCGTACATCACAGTAATCAGCTGCTGGCCTGCAGTTTCGCCGAGCACAAGAATCGTTGCCATGATGTTTTCATCCTGGCTACCTTGCAGAATCTGTTCAATCAGAGTGTTCTCGGCACGACTCGCCACCTCACTCAACTCACCTCGGCTGGAGGCTGCGAGTGTGGTCATGCCATCTTGCCTGATCACGAAATCAGTCGTGAGCCCAGTGATGTCCGCATAATACGCAGCCTGTCTCTGGTCGATGTTGTAGCCAAAGCCGATCCAGCCGATTGTCAGTGTGCCGCTCGTCAACGGAGCAAGGCTCAACTGGTAATAATTGTTATCCACTTCGTAAACACGCGACTCATTTTGTACCTCAAGCCACTCCGGATAACGGAATGTTTGTCCACGCTCGCTGCCAACCTCGATCTTGAAGTTGCCTTCGGCCTCCACCTGATTGACGAGCTGCGCACTGACCACGCCATCTGCGGTAATCGACATGGCAATATCGGCATTAATGCGAGCGCGATGATTATTGAGCGCTACCAGAAAACTGCGCATTTCTTCCTGGAACGCTTGCTTGAGCGCAAAGTCGCGCGCCGCAGTATCGGCAAACGCGGCCAGATATTCCTGGCGGGTTTTAAATTCGGTTTCGAAAATGGTTTGCGCAGTTTCGAGCTGGTAACGCACCTGATTGTCTTCCTGCTGCTGGATCGCGCGATAGATGATCTGCACGAACACCGATTGCACAGCCAGCAGCAGCACAACGAAGAAAAAGAAGATGGTGATTTTGAGGCTTCTCATGACCGGGCGCCTAGTAGCCTTCGAGGAAATCAAAATCATCCAGGCTCTTCTGGCTCGGGATCGGCGCCATGGGCTGGGTGAGTTGCAGATTAATGTCGCTGGGTGCAGGAACTACTACATGACGGTCTGCCACTTCATCTTTGGCCATCTGCGGATGCCAGGCGACCAAGTGATAGTCACTCGCAGGCACATCAGCAAATATCGCGAGACCTTGCTCATTGGTCACGGCATAGAAAGGCGTATCGACCACCATCACATACCCGCTCATCCAGTCATGAATATTGCAGCCCATGGCAATAACACCCGGTTCAGCAAACTCGGCCACGCTATCGCTCGCGTCAGGCTGCAGCCGGAAATCAAACCGGGCAGGACCATTGAAGGAATAAACATGATGTGTGATGTCGTCGTGATTGGTGAAAACGACTGCTTCTTGCTGCCGCACAACACTCACGTACGGAGCGAACTTCTTGTCCGTCTGCTCGATTTCGTGCTTGCGAGAAGCTTGCGGTATCGCTGCAGTTGCATGATTCTGCAGATACACCACAACATTACTGACCGGCATGCCCTCCACGTCAACAATACGCACCTGCAAGGGTTCGGCCTGGCCCAGTACCGGCAATGCCGCCAGCAAGATAATGAGTTTGTGCATACAACTCCCTTCCTCTGCAAGCCTGTTTTCAAGACCCAACGGCGTCGAACAAATCCATAGATTGTTCGACCTCCATGTATTAACGGCAGAATTTGGCAGAAACTTTAGGGGCTAGGCCTACGCAAGCGAGATCCACACTGTTGTATGACTGGTTATTCTGCCAGCGCATGAAACGGCCGGTGTTTAGCAGAACAGGCCTGAACTGCACCGCGATGCCTCAAAACAATTCAAACGACCTGGTAAATTCTATGCTGATCGTGACGCGCAAACCGCGCAACGTCTTCTGCGTCACAAGTGCAGTAAACCGTCTTTCCTGATTACCCACTGGATAACACTCTGTTTTCAATGTTGTAACTATTCCGGAGAAATATTCAGATCGCTCTGACCTTCTATGCGAAGGCGCTGGTTCGACAGCGTGTTGCCGCGCAGATTGACTACACCTTCACCCTGCGAGTACAGGTCAAGATTTCCAAGCATGCTGTTCTGCAAAGTGAAGGAGCGAAAAGCAAGAAGCCGGATGTTCAGCAAAGGCGCGTTAAAATTGCTTACGATAATCTCCGGAAGATAATTCACCTCCAGGGTATCAAGTACGGGCACACCAATACGCACAACGGCAGCATTGTTTTCGGTGCGATTACCATAGCCGCTGATGATCAGGGTATTGTCTTCCACTCGCGCCTGAAGGTTACCCTGGCTGTCATTCAGCGGCGCGTAGTCGATGCTGTAATCCTGCAGCTGTGTCACCTCGAGAGAAAAGTCACCACTCACCGTGATCCTGGTGAAATTAGCCAGCTGCGCGAGGTCGGCTGCCGATGTGCGTTCAGGCACATACGGGATCGGCTGTGTTATATAGAAGCGGCTCGCCAGCATCATCAGAGCGATTGTCACAAATATGCCAATGGCTGTCGCAGCTAGGTACTTTCTACTTTTTTTCATCTGGCAATCCCTTTTCATGCAGGCTGATCAGTTGCTCGAGCGGAACCTCAAGCAGCTTCATGTTGGCAAACAGCGCCGGCACATCTTCTTCGATAAATTGCCGGCGTTTTAAAGCAAGCGTCTGTTGATACGCGGCATCAGTCAAAAAATAGCCAATGCCGCGCTGCGTGGTGAGAATGTCATTGTCCTGCAGATAACCCAGCGCCTTGATTACGGTGTTCGGGTTAACAGAAGTGGTAACGGCTAACTCTTTTACTGAGGGCAGCTTATCACTATCGAGCCAGGTGCGGGTCAGCACCTTCTCGCAGATAAAATCCGCAACCTGCAGGTAGATCGGGTAGTTCGGCTTGAAATCCATCCTAGGCCTCGTGATCCTGCAGGGTTGTGTAGGCGATGAATAACACCCATAGATAAAGTGCTACCGCAATAAACCAGTGAATGTACGTTGGCCAATTCGCGGGATGGAAACTGGTCGCAGGTTCATTCGCTGGCGCGAATGCAAACAGTGAAGGGAAGTAATCCCAGAACACCAGTCGCATCGAAAACCACAGCACTGTTATACAGGCCAGTACCAGCCCGGCCAGTGACAGGATTGTTTTAGCGAGCGCGTAACTGCGAAAATAAATGGCGCCAAGCAGCACGACCGCGTGTGCAACAAGATATAACCGGGACGCACCCTGAATTACTGAGTCACGATAGTCAAAAAATTGTGCTGCCTGGCCGAAGAATAAATTGGATAAAACGCGAGCAACCATTTCAAACACATAATACAGCGCCACAAAATAGACATGGAACAAGGGCCCGCTGATCAGATAACGACTCAGGATGCGTTCGAAGTTGGACACGGGTTGCATCAGATAAAAATAACGTTCGTCCGGATGGTGCATGTCGCTGAAAATCATGCTTGTCAGGGTCAGGCCACCGGCATACATCGCGATAATAAAAAAGGCGCGGTACAACAGGACGTCGCCATTGGGTCCCGACATCACTGTCAGATACAACAGCACACCCACTACCAGCGCACCGGCGCTGCCCATCAATATTTTCCGGCCCTGTGTCTGCAGATCATTCAGGAACAGGCGCTGGAATCGTGGCCATCTCAAATTATTCATAGGTGTGTTTCCTGCGTAAACGCTATCGTTCCTTGCTCTTGTTGCATCGTCACCATGCCGTAGAGCAGGCCAAGGTCGAGCCTGCTTTCCGTTCCGGTCGAGTTGCTTTTGATCACGGCAAAACCGCCAAGGTTTTCTTCGTAATAAATCGCATCGTCGGGCACGCGATTTAAGGTCTCGACACTGAAACGGGTCGACAGGCTGTCCATCGTTTCGTGCAGCAAGATCCGCCCGTCTGAAAGGATGGCCAGCGAATCAATGAGACCATCGAGGTCATGCACTTGATGGGTCGAAATGATGAAGCTGCGTTCGCTGTCGTAGTGAGCAACCAGAATTTGACGCAACTGGCTCTTGCCACGTATGTCCAGACCATTGGTTGGTTCGTCCATCAGCAGCAGGCGGGTATTGGTGGCGATACCGAACGCCAGCAGGAATTTTTTCTTCTGGCCGAGCGACATCAAGTGGAGTTTCTGATTTATGTCGAGCTCGAACTCAGCGACCACCCTGGCGAAAACTGCATAGTCGAATTTTGGATAGAAGGACGCATAACGCGCTAGATATGTGTTGATCCGGATGGCCGGGACAAAGGTTATTTCCGGCAGTAAAAAAATATCGGCAAGCAGGTCAGGCTCACGGAGGGCTGGGGCAGTGCCGAGAACCCGGCATGTGCCATGGTGTGGGAAGATCAGGCCAGCCAGCATTTTGAGCAGCGTACTTTTGCCAGCGCCATTTGGCCCGAGAAGCCCACAGATAGTTCCGGCGGGCACGTTAAGGCCAAGGTTGGCAAATAGCGGTTTGGCTGAGCCGGGGTATGTAAAGCCCATGTCCTGGAGTTCTATCATTTTTGCCTCTTTCCGGGTTTTTCTGGGAGGGAGCCACGGAGAGTTACTCCCGGACGGATAAAATCTACCACTTTACTATCTATCTAGTAAAGTGGTTATGCTGAATTGGTTTTGTGGAGCCATACCTTCTGCAATTTATGCCGCGAGACACGGTTACCGAAATTGCTTTGAATGAGGCACTTTTGGCGATTCTGCCTTCAGGGTTTCATCCTGATCGGCCCGCGCGCAGGGAAAAGGCCGAAAAGCAGGCGATACCGGGAAAAAACTGCCAGCAAATCCTGCTTTGGATTTTGCCCTTGTTAGCCTTTTAGGCTATCGTTGCCGACTTTTCCCCAAGCCTTGCACGACATGCAGAAGTATCTACGCTTACTCACTATTTACCGGGTTGCCGCCCGCTACAGGCTCGGTGAATTGTTGCAGGCTGTGCCCCAGGCGAAATGGCTCGTGCTACTGCTGCAACTGCCAGGCACAAGCACTCCTGAAATTGCTGCGCTCAGCCGAGGCACACGACTGCGGCTGGCACTGCAGGAACTGGGACCGATTTTCATCAAGTTTGGCCAGCTGCTTTCCACACGCCGCGACATGGTGCCGGCGGATCTCGCTGATCAACTCGCGCTTTTGCAGGACAACGTGGCACCGTTTGATGGTGCGCTGGCGCAGCGATTGATCGAAACGGCTCTCGGTTATCCGTTGCTGGAAAAATTCAGCGCCTTCTCGGTTACACCGCTGGCTTCGGCGTCAGTTGCGCAGGTGCACACCGCGACTTTGATAAGCGGCGAAGATGTGGTCATCAAGGTTATCCGTCCAGGCATCGAGGCCATTATTACCGATGACGTGGCGCTGCTGCATAGCATTGCAGCACTGGTTGAAGCGCGGTATGACGACAGCAAGCGGCTGCGCCTGCGTGAAGTCGTGCGCGACTACGAACATGTGATCTTTGATGAACTCAACCTGCTCAGCGAAGCGGCCAATACCTCGCAATTGCGGCGTAATTTTGCAGGTTCACAGCAGCTGTATGTACCGAAAGTATACTGGGATTATTGTCGCCCCAGCGTGCTCGTGATGGAGCGTATCTACGGCATTCCGGTCAGCCAGGTGGAGGAGTTGCGCGCTACCGGCATCAACATCAAACGGCTCGCCGAAACTGGCGTCGAAATATTTTTTACCCAGGTTTTCACGCACAGTTTTTTTCATGCCGACATGCATCCGGGCAATGTGTATGTGTCGCGCGAGCACCTGGAAAACCCGCAATATATCGCGCTCGATTGCGCCATCATTGGTACGCTCAGCAAGGCTGACCAGCAATATCTCGCGCGCAACTTGCTGGCGATTTTCAGGCAGGATTACCGACGTGTTGCGGAATTGCATGTGGAATGCGGCTGGGTGCCGAGTGATACCCCCATCCCTGCATTTGAATCAACGATGCGCGCAGTTTGCGAACCGATTTTCCAGAAGCCGATCAGGGATATTTCGTTTGGCCTGCTTCTGCTGCAACTGTTTCGTACAGCGAGCCGGTTCAACATGGAAGTTCAGCCATCACTAGTGTTGCTACAGAAAACACTGCTGAACATTGAAGGCCTCGGCAAACAACTGTATCCGGACCTCGACCTGTGGCAGACGGCGTTGCCCTTTCTCGAACGATGGCAGAAACAACGTCTATCTCCTGTCGCCAATCTGAAAAAGATCTGGGAACGTCTTCCGGAATGGGTCGAGCAGGCACCGGATGTTCCCGAACTTATGTTTGCAGCTTTGCAGCAGGCATCGACCAACAAGCAACAGGTGCAACAACTTACGACAAAAGTAAGGCTGCTTGAGAGTCGTGAGCAGGCAAGATCAGGATTGCGTACGTTTGTTCTGGCACTGCTATTGGTACTAGCTGCAGTTGTGTCGTTTTCAGCACTTGCTTCCCACTTCAGCACTCTTTCTCTGCCATTGCTGTTATTGTTGAGCGGTTTTCTCGGCATCGGGTTTTATCTCGGTAAAAAGTGATAAAACTGTGAAAAGCAGTTTCTGCCCTTTTGCAGGACTTGTTTTTACTGATCGCCCCCCAAAATAGGGTTATGCTACAACCACGTTTCCAACCCGCAGTTGCGGGCGCAGTAAGGGTGAACAAAAACCAATGCAAACAGACTGGCTGGATGTAATTCGATGGGATGCCAGTGGACTTTGTCCTGTGATCGCGCAGGATTGGCAGAACGGCAGCATTCTGATGCAGGCGTTCATAAACCGGGAAGCACTCGAGCTTGCCGTGCGGGAAAATCGGGCTATTTACTGGTCGCGATCCAGAAAGAATATCTGGCGTAAAGGCGAAGCATCCGGACATGTGCAGATTCTTCATGCAGTTTATCTGGACTGTGATGGCGACAGCGTGATTTACAAAGTAGAGCAACTCGGCGGCATTGCGTGCCATACAGGACGCGCGAGTTGTTATTTCCAGAAACTCGAAGATGGGAAATGGCAAACAAGCAGCGAAGTGTTGAAAGAACCGCGCGAGATTTATACAGCAGTAGCAAAAGACTAGACACAAAATCAGAATAAAGACCAAGTACTTAACAGCTGGCGCAAGATGACCGACACACTCACAAAACTCGCAAGCCTGATCGAAGCGCGCAAACAAGCCAGTCCGGACTCATCCTATGTTGCCAAATTGCAACACAGTGGCCTGAACAAGATTCTGGAAAAAGTCGGCGAGGAAGCGATTGAAACCATCCTGGCCGCACGCGATGTAGAGCAGGGAGCCAGCAAGGACAAGCTGATCTATGAAACCGCCGATCTCTGGTTTCATACGCTGGTAATGCTGGCGCAACTGGATTGCTCGCCAGCCGAAGTGTTGCAAGAACTTGAGCGCCGTTTTGGCGTTTCAGGACTGGAAGAAAAGGCCGCCCGCGGCTGATACAATAACTAACATTATTAATTAATTTATTTTCAGGAGTAATTTATGGGTCTCGGTGCTCCAGGTTTATGGCAGCTGATTATCATCGCTGTCATC
>CAIYIP010000161.1 GCA_903926285.1 uncultured Gammaproteobacteria bacterium | reverse complement strand
TGGAAACGCAAATCGTGAAAGAAGGGGAGAGCAAGTAGTGGCAGCGATCAGAGTTATGCTGGTGGATGATCATGCTGTGGTGCGGATGGGTTTCAGATTGCTGCTGCAGGAAGTTGCTGATATTGAGGTAGTCGCTGAAGCGGCGTCTGGTGAAGAGGCTCTGAGACATTATCCCGAACTCAAACCTGATGTGGTGGTGATGGATATTTCCATGCCGGGTATTGGTGGTCTTGAAGCAGTGATCCGACTGCTCGCGAAAGACCCTGCAGCAAAATTGTTGATTCTGTCTGCGCACGAAGACAGCAGCCATCCGAAACGTTTGTTGAAAGCCGGTGCAGTGGGTTATCTGTCCAAACGCAGCGCTCCGGAAGAATTGATTCATGCCATACGCCAGGTTATGAGTGGAAACATTTTTATTGATTCCACGCTGGCGCAGGCGATGGCCGTGCAACACCTGACCGGCGGCCAAAACCCGGTGGAGGTATTATCAGATCGAGAGTTCGAAGTATTCATGCTGCTGGCGAAAGGTCAAGCAGTGGCGCACATCGCGGTCAAATTATTCCTGAGTCCACGCACGGTTGGCACTCATCTTTACAATATCAAGCAGAAACTCAAGGCAGCCAATTCCGCCGAGCTTACGCTGATTGCGCTGCATAACGGTTTGCTGGCTCCATAAAAAACTCAGCGGCTGTTGTCATTCGGAAAATAAAAATTTGCTCGAAGCTATAGTCTGAGGTCACAAAATACAGGCGAAAAAAAACCGGACAGAGATTAACTCTGCCCGGCTTTTCTGGGTGGAACGATTATCAGAACTCGTAGTTCACGCCGATCGTGTAACGACGTCCGAGGATGTCGTACAAGCCGGTGTTCACGCCCGTACCAACGCCGGTGCGGCCAACGCCGATGCCAGGAGTGAGTACCGGACTGCGATCCAGGAGGTTCTGTATGTTGAGGAACACTTGCAGGTTATCCCGTTCGCCGAAAGTTCCATTGAGCCTCGCATCCATGTAAAAGGAGGAGGGTATGGAGTTGTCGTCGATGGTGCAGATGTTGGTGCCGCAAGCAGCCAGCAGGGAACCTGCAGGACGTGCACTCAGCGGTACGGAGGTCTGGCTTTCCAGACGGGTACGGTCGAGGATGCCGTCGCCACTCCAGCGGCCCTGCACGAACATCGAGTAGTTTTCGATGTTGTAGGTCACGTTGGTGGTAACTTTCCACTCTGGAAAGCCGAAGCCGCCGATCTGGCCGGCGCGGTCATCAAGCAGGCCACCCTTGCTCTGGATGGAGTTTTCACCCATCCAGCTGGTCAGGAAGCGCATTGACAAGGATTCTTCGCGATCACTCATGAAGTCCACATCGGTACGATACTGCAATTCCATGTCGGCGCCTTCGATCTTCTGGGTATCCAGGTTAATGAAGATGGCTTCGACACGTTCGATGGTGCGGAAGCCGCCACTCGGGTTAGTCACTGGACCATTGCTTGAGATGACGTATTGGCACAGGCTAATGTCGCCACGGAAGCAGTTATCCACGACGTTCTGTGCCCCGAGCTGGGCCAAGGCGCCCGCGATATCAATCGAGTACCAATCCACAGAGGCTGAGAAACCATCGAGCCATGCGGGCTGGTAAACAATACCGGCAGTAATGGTATCGGCTTCTTCCGGTGATACGGTTGGGTTACCGCCGGAGAGTGAAGCAGCCTGCACGGCGTTTCTGTTGTCCCAGGGGTTCTGAACATTCGCACCGCCACGGGTTTGGTCATAACGTTCACGCAATGAAGCGGCTCGCACGTCACGTGAACGGGTAGCACGTAAACGGATCTCATCGTTGACGGTCCAGTTGGCGGACAGTTTCCAGGCCCAGATATCGCCGGAACCGGAGTAGTCGGCCCAACGCGCGGCAGTGTTTATCTCCAGCATATCGACCAGCGCCATATCGGACAGCAGCGGCCAGTTGAACTCAGCGAACGCTTCTTTCACGTTGTAGCCGCCGGCAATTTCACGCAAGCTGCTGAACAGTACGGAGCTGGAGTTTGCATCGCCGAGGTAACCACTTGGGACGAAGCGCAGGCCGGGGATACCGCTATAACCAGGAAGCACCGTGCTGCCCTGAGGCACTACACCGCGAATACCTGCAGGCAGCAGACCTTGGTTGCTCAATAAAGTATTGTTGACCTGGGCGGGGTACTCGTCAGCCGGATTAAGTGTGCGCTGATCCAGTGCCTCTTTGCGGTAGGAGACACCGAACGCGGCGTCAACCGGACCAGAACCGAAACCGTCAAACACTTCACCAGAGGTGACGAGCTCAGCCATGTGCTGGTCGGTCCACTGACGCGCGATTTTGCCGTCGCGGTCCATGATGTAGTCGGCACCAGCCTGGGAGATATTCTGGATGCCACCAAAAGTATTGATTGGTGCGCAGTCACGGAATGCATTGCCATTGCCGCCGGCAGAGAGTGGGCCGGTAAATTGTGGCAGGTTCACGCGGCAGACGATCTGGCCACTGGCGGGATCGCGGACGGCGTCAAAAGCAAATTGCAGTCTGTCGACACGGACGCCATTGTCAGTTACGAAGTCCTGGACGTTTTTGCCGTACTGGTAGTACCCGTTGAGGTTCCAGCCGAAGGAAAACTCGTGCTCAAAACCGGTGGTGACCGAATACATTTTGTTGTCGGTATCCTGGCGGGACTCACCCAGGACGGTATCAGGGGTGTTCACGGCTGCCAGACCGTAGCCTACGAAGGGAGCGCCGGAAGCAACGATCAGGTCACGCGCCTGGTTAGACAGGAAAGCGTTGTCGGGATAAACCCGGCCCTGCCAGATCGACTGCAGCGTAATGCTTTCACGCTGGTCCGATGCGCTGTTTTCGGCATAGATGCCCTGCAGGAACAAATTCGTGCTTTCGCTCAAGTCATAATCCAGATACAGGAAGCTGTTGTAGCGACGGAACGCATTGCCGAGCTCCATGTCCCTGTCGATGCCCCAAGAGCTGGGGTCGTTGCCTGAATAGCATAGGCAACCTGTAGTGAGCGCACCCACACCTGTGAAGTTCAATGGCGACAGATTGCCGTTCGCATCGAATACCTGGCGGTTGATGGTGGGGCGAGTGTTATCGATCAGGATACCGGTAGGGGTAAAGGTCGTAGGCGAGGCGTAGGGACGAATGATATCCGTTGGGCCGGCAGCATTGGGGTTGGTGATGCGCGCTGAGCGGATCAGAAATTCTTCACGGTCGAGCAAGGAACCGAAAGAGCTGATCTTCGATTGGTCAAAGGCAGCCAGCGAACCCAGGAGATGTAAACCATTGCCCAGGTCTTTGCCGAAGGCTGCGCCCACTTCCCAGGTGCGGCCATCGCCGTACTCGGTCATGCCAGTCTGGGTATGGGTCTTGAAGCCTTCATAATCGGTGTCGAGAATGAAGTTCACCACGCCGGCAACAGCGTCGGTGCCGTAGCTGGCAGAGGCGCCACCAGTGACACTTTCAACACTACGCAACAGGTCTTCGGGGAACAAGTTTACATCGACAGTGCCGAAACGGTTACTGGGCACCATGCGACGACCGTTGAGCAGGGTCAGGGTACGGTTGCTGCCTGCGCCGCGCAGGTTGACGTTGGAACCGCCGGCGTTCTGGCCACCATTCACGCCTTCAGGTGTGAGGTTGCCGTAGAACTGTGGCATTTGGGTCAAGGATTCGATCAGGTTGCCAGGCGCCATGGAGGCCAGTTCGTCGGCTGCGATAGTAGTAACCGGTGTTGGTGTTTCCATGGTGCTGCGTGTGATGCGAGTACCGGTTATCTGTATTTCTTCGAGCTGAGCATCTTGCGCCTGAACTGTCGTTGCAGTGCCAGCTGCTAATGCCAGAAGCCATGCAGTACGCGCAAGAAGTGATGAAGAGAATCGGTTATGAAGTGTTTGGCTGATGCCCTGGTGAATCCGGGACTGTTTGAACTTTGACGATGTGGCGTTCATGTGTATTTCCCCATTATTTATAGTAGGGCCCTAATGTGTTTATTAGGATCCTGTTTGTTTAGCGGGAGCATAATCTCACATGAAAAATTGTTTGTAAATTTATTTTCGATATGCGAAGATTTTTTAAAGGCTTTATTTTACAGTAACTTATTCTAAAAAAAGGAAGTTTCATGAAACTGCGCAACACCTTGCTCATTTCCCTGGTGACACTGAGCACATTAGCTTTGGGGCAGGAAGGGCATCCACTTAAAGGCTCATGGATTGGA
>CAIYIP010000160.1 GCA_903926285.1 uncultured Gammaproteobacteria bacterium | reverse complement strand
TCCTTGTAGTCGGCAGAACGGAAGAATTCCAGTGTCAGTGTCGCTTTGCGGGTCACACCGTGAATTATCGAGGTAACAACGGGCACATAAATTTTTTCTTCTTCATCGCGCTTTACTGTGAAGCTGTATATGGCACCTGTTTTACTGCCGGCAACCGCTGCGTTTAACTTATCTACCCAAAGTGCCACACCCTGCTCGTTGGCAAGTAGCTCGACTGTCAGCCTGTCCTGATTCAAAAGCGCCTGCAGGATTTCGACTGGATATTGGCGCGTAAGGCGTTTTATCTGATTATTAACACTGCGGTAATCCTGCACTAAAGTCTGCAACGCTGTACCGCTGATACCTGGAGCATCAGCATTTACATGCAAACTGGAATCTTCCAGTGCCATTTGTGTTTGGTGCAACGCGAGCTCATCGTCGTCTTTTAAATATTGCTCCTGTTTACCTTTGCGTATTTTGTAAAGCGGCGGCTGCGCGATGAAGATATGTCCTCTTTCTACAAGCGGGCGCATCTGACGGAAAAAAAAGGTCAGCAGCAAGGTTCGTATGTGGGAGCCGTCGACGTCGGCATCTGTCATGATGATTATGCTGTGGTAGCGCAAAGCATCGGGATTAAATTCTTCCGTGCCAATTCCACAACCAAGAGCCTTTATGAGAGTACCGATTTCTGCTGAACTAAGCATTTTGTCGAAGCGTGCCTTTTCTACGTTCAGAATTTTTCCTTTCAGTGGGAGTATCGCCTGATTCTTGCGATTACGACCTTGCTTGGCAGAACCGCCGGCTGAATCGCCCTCGACTATATATATTTCTGACAGAGCTGGATCCTTCTCTTGGCAGTCGGCAAGTTTTCCTGGCAGTCCGGCAATATCCAGTGCGCCTTTGCGACGCGTCATCTCTCTCGCTTTACGCGCAGCCTCTCTTGCTCTGGCCGCATCCAGCATTTTATTTACAATATTGCGAGCTTCACTCGGATGCTCCATCAGATAGTCAGCAAATGCGCGTCCCATTTCCTGTTCAACGGCGGTTTTGACTTCAGATGAAACTAGTTTATCTTTGGTTTGGGAGGAGAATTTCGGATCTTGTACCTTCACAGAAATAATCGCGGTTAGTCCTTCTCGTGCATCATCACCTGATGTGGGGACCTCTTTATTCTTTTTCGATTCCATTTCCTTATCAATATAACTCTTCAATACTCTGGTTAGCGCAGCGCGGAAGCCGGCCATATGCGTCCCGCCATCACGTTGCGGAATATTGTTGGTGTAGGCATAGACATTTTCCTGGTAGCCATCATTCCATTGAATGGCGATTTCAATACCAATCCCGTCTACTTCGGAAGCAAAGTGAAAAATTTTATTGATCGGAGTTTTGTTCTGATTGAGGTAGTCAACAAAAGCATGGAGCCCTCCTTCGTACCGGAAGGCTTCCAATTTTTCTGTACGCTCATCGTAAAGTTCGATTTTTATGCCGGCATTCAAAAAGGCTAATTCTCTTAATTTTTTGGCCAGAATATCGTAATGAAACTCAATATTAGTAAATGTTTCAGCAGAGGGTTTGAAATGGCATGTGGTGCCGGAAGTGGTTGTTTCACCAACAATTTTTAATGGTTCATCCGGGATGCCATGATGATAAATTTGCTCATGGATTTTACCCTCTCGATGGATAGTTAATTTGAGGTAGGAGGACAGTGCATTTACGACGGAAACTCCCACGCCATGCAAGCCACCAGAAACCTTATAACTATTGTTATTGAACTTACCACCGGCATGCAAGATGGTCATGATGACTTGTGCAGCTGATACGCCTTCTTCGTGCATATCGGTAGGAATTCCGCGCCCATTATCTGCAACGCTCACCGTCTCATCGCTATGTATGATTACTTTTATTGCATCACAGTGCCCTGCAAGCGCCTCGTCAATAGAATTATCCACCAACTCAAAAACCATATGATGCAATCCACTGCCATCATCGGTGTCGCCGATATACATACCAGGTCTTTTTCTGACAGCATCCAGGCCTTTTAGTACCGTAATACTGGAAGCATCGTAATTTTCGTTTTCTGTCATATATCAACCCTTTCAAACCGCAATAGTATAAGCAGCGACATAACAATCTGATTTATATAATAAAATATTTTATATGGTGGATGACTTAATATGCTTAATTATACCATGTTTCACGTGAAACACTTTGTAGTGCGCTTGCATGCCTTGATCATCCGAAAGCACATAGGGAAGCAAACTTTCCTCTTCAACTGCGCTCAGAAATATCTGGTCCTGAAGCTCGGCTAACAAGGTGCAAACTTTTTTCCTATTTGCCGCATCAAGCTCGGCCGGCAGGTCATCAATTAGCAAAATACAATGTTTGGCTGTCGATTTATATAGTAGCCTGCTCTGCGCAATTTTCAGCGCACATATCAATAATTTTAACTGCCCCCTGGACAAAACATCAGACGCATTGAAATTTCCGAACCGGAAATTGAGATCAGCTTTGTGGGGGCCGGAAGAAGTAAATCCATATTTTCGGTCCTTAATAATCTCTCTTTCTAGCTGCTCCGATAGATCGGACTCAGGACTCCACCCTCGAATATATTTAAAATGAAACTTCTGACTAAACTCGTCACCAAGCAAAGTTGCTACAAGAGCGGCGAGCTCAACCTCAAGGCTGCATGCGTAC
>CAIYIP010000159.1 GCA_903926285.1 uncultured Gammaproteobacteria bacterium | reverse complement strand
CGGCCCCGGCGGGGAAAAAGCAGTAACTTTCCACCGCTTTGAATACCTGACGCAGTCCGGCCCAGCTTTCCTGGTCGTTACTGCGGATTTTGGCAGCGGGGGCGACTTTGCTGCATTCTGTATTCCATTGTGTCGCAAACTCCTCCTGCTGCAGGTCTATCTGATTGATACTCAGAAGCGACTTGATAATGCCACCCCGGCACTCAAGCTGGGTGATATGCAGGGCGTCCTCGTCTATCAAAAGACTGTCGTCAGAAGAGGTACTGGTTTGCAACAGAGCAAGCGATCTGGGCATGAGCGTGGCAAGAAACAGGCCTTGGTCACGGAACGCCATGAAGAGCGCCTCGGCATTCCGTGCTGGATACCAGAGGGCTACACCATCGGCACTACCGCCGTTCAAGCCCAGCAGCAAGGGCTCCTCATAAGCGGGTACCAGGGTATGAACCTGCAGCATAAGGGCGGAGCGCAGTAATTTCTCACCGCTGATGCCCATCGTAAAACGGGTCGCAATAAAGTCAGCCGGAGGCAGCAGCAACAGGATAGAGGCTGAGTCTTCCCTGCCGGCAAGCAGTTGTTTGGCGCTGGCAGCAATTTGCTCAGCCTGGGTCTTGCCCTTTTCATCCTGGGCAACCTGGCGGTATTCGCCGCTGGCGGTATTAATGAGGACCTGATCGAACAACACCAGCGAGGTATTTATTCCGGCCAGGACGTCACGATGGGCAGACGCAGCATAAACCGAGCCCACCAGGTTACTGAGCTCTCTGATCGACAATGAATCAAGCGTTGCGCGAATAGCCTTCATTAAGTATGAATTCGGTGAGTATGGAAATAATAAGCAGGATGCGAGTGTTGATTAAGACCCATAACAACTCTATAAGTTTAACAAGTTTCTATGAAAATCATGTAAATGTCTAAATTCCATGAACTTGCTAGCAAAATAGAACTTTGCCGAGTCGCCAAAAAAAACGCCCGCACCAAGGGGTGCAGGCGTTTTTATTAGCAATAACAGCTTGGATAGATCAGGATTTTCTTTCTTTGCCGACCAGGTAATCGACTACCTTAAGCATGTCGGCCTGGGTAGTAACGCCATCATTGATAGTGATCATATACTTGCCATTCACAATCAGACAGGGAACGCTGGACACGCCATATTCGCGCATTCTGGTCGCCGCCTTTTTGACTGCGGAGGTCATGGCAAAAGAATCCCAGGTTTTGTCGAAATCTTCAGCACTTACGCCTTGGGCGACAAACAGGGCTTTAACGGCTTCGCCATCTTCCAGATAGTTGCCTTTCTGATGAATGGCATCAAATGTCGCGCCATGTACCTTGTCCAGCGCACCTAGAGCTTCTCCCACATAATAAATCTGGGCGTGTACTTCCATCGCCGCACTCCAAATACCGGGGCTGCGAACAAACGCGACATCAGAAGGGAGTTTTTCTTCCCAGCTCTTGATCAGCGGCTCGAAAGCGTAACAATGAGGGCAGCCATACCAAAACACTTCTGTCACTTCGACTTTGTTGGGATCTGCTGTGCGTACAGGCTTTTCAATAACTTCATAATGCGTGCCTTCGACATACAAGGCAGGTTGGGCAAACACGGTGGTTACACCGAGCAGCGCCAATAAAATCAGGGATTTACTGAGAAATTTCATATGTGCTCCTGTTGTTTCTGTTCTGGTCCTTGGACATAGACCTAAATGCCCTTACATCCTTCCACGCCTTCCACGCCACGCATCCCTTCCACGCATCCTTCCTTCCACTTTAAAACTTGGCCACGCGAACCTGATTATATTCAGGTGGCCGGAGTATGCCACAAAGACTTTGAAAAGGGTGCCGGAGACCAAGCGCTTTGGCGACCGGGACTTAATTCCGCCTTAACCGACCCTGTGTCTTAACGGAGACCGAATACATAGGAAGCCAATGCCGCAATTTCTGTGTCATTAAGCCGCGCCGCAATCATACGCATGATCTCTGCTGCGTCATTATTGCGTTCACCAGCCCTGAAGGCCTTGAGCTGCAATTCTGTATATGCCACGTCCTGGCCACTCAGGGCAGGAAAACCTGCGGCATTATTGCCCTTGCCATCTACTGAATGGCATGCGGAACAGGCGGCAACACCAATACTTGCATCTCCTGCGCGGTATAATTTTTCTCCTAACTCTCGCTTGGCTTCATCTACAGCGCCCAAGGGGGCTGCGACAGTCGCGAAATGAGCGGCAATATCGGCGAGATCCTGGTCATTAAGATTGTTCAGAATGCCCGCCATCAAGGGCGCCGCGCGGACCCCGCTTTTGATTTCCTGCAGCTGCTTGAGCAGATAAGTTTCATTTTGCCCACCCAGTTTGGGCACATTGGGCAGCACGCTGTCATT
>CAIYIP010000158.1 GCA_903926285.1 uncultured Gammaproteobacteria bacterium | reverse complement strand
TAGGCAAGGATTCTGCTGTAATGCTGCATCTTGCCCTTAAAGCGTTCTACCCTGGCAAGCTGCCCTTCCCGCTACTGCACGTAGATACAACCTGGAAGTTCAAGGAGATGATTGAGTTCCGGGATGCCCACGTAAAAAAGCTGGGGCTTGATCTGATTGTTTATATAAACCAGGAAGGTGTGGATGCAGGTGTGGGTCCGTTCAGCCACGGCAGTCAGAAACACACCGACATTATGAAAACCCAGGCCTTGAAGCAGGCTCTGAACAAATACAAGTTTGATGCTGCGTTTGGCGGTGCCCGCCGCGATGAAGAAAAATCCCGCGCGAAGGAGCGCGTATATTCTTTCCGCGACAAGAATCATCGTTGGGATCCGAAAAACCAGAGGCCTGAACTGTGGAATTTATATAACGGCCGAGTAAATAAAGGAGAAAGCATTCGTGTATTCCCTTTATCAAACTGGACTGAACTTGATATCTGGCAATACATCCATCTCAACAATATCGACATCCCGTCCTTGTATTTCGCCAAGGAGCGCCCGGTAATCAACTATGAAGGCGCAACCATCATGGTTAATGACGACCGTGTTCCTAAAGAGTTATTAACTACGCAATATAAAAAGATGGTCAGATTTCGCACCTTGGGATGCTATCCACTCACTGGCGCCGTGGAATCACATGCGACAACACTGCCTGAAATCATTCAGGAGATGTTGCTGACCACAACTTCAGAGCGTCAAGGTCGCTTGATAGACAGCGACCAAGCCGGCTCCATGGAACAGAAAAAACGTGAAGGTTATTTCTAACCTTTGCCGTTAGTTTTCCAGGTTTTCATTCAAGGGTATCGACAGAAACTCAGTATGTCTCATCAATCAGAACTCATCAGCACCGATATCAATGCCTATCTCGCCCAGCATGAACGCA
The DNA here is from genome assembly GCA_903926285.1 of uncultured Gammaproteobacteria bacterium. Lineage (GTDB taxonomy): Bacteria > Pseudomonadota > Gammaproteobacteria > Pseudomonadales > Pseudohongiellaceae > CAILUG01. The sequence continues at coordinate 1,384 of CAIYIP010000158.1, read as the reverse complement.
AGGATCTATTGCGGTTATTGACGTGTGGCAGCGTGGATGACGGCAAAAGTACTTTAATCGGCCGCCTTCTACATGACACCCACATGATCTATGAAGATCAGCTTGAAGCCATAAAATCGGACAGCATCAAATCTGGCACTACCGGTGACAAGATCGATCTCGCGTTATTGACGGACGGCTTGCAGGCAGAACGGGAGCAGGGAATAACAATCGATGTTGCTTACCGCTATTTTTCCACTGCCAAGCGTAAATTCATCATTGCCGATACGCCCGGTCATGAACAATACACTCGCAACATGGCGACCGGCGCGTCGAACTGCGAACTCGCGATCATTCTGATTGATGCGCGACATGGCGTCATGACACAGACACGACGCCATACATACATTGCAAGCCTACTTGGTATTCGCCATATCATTGTTGCGATCAACAAAATGGATTTAATGAATTTTGATCAAACGATTTATGAAAACATCAAAGACAGCTATCTGGAATTCGCCAAGGATCTTGACACCGGCGAGCTGACTTTTATCCCGATTTCCGCGCTCAATGGTGACAACGTTGTTAATGCCAGCACTCAGACTACCTGGTATGACGGCCCTACGCTGATGTCGATGCTCGAGAACGTAAAAATTACCGCAGATAAAAATTTCTCGGACTTTCGTTTTCCTGTTCAGTATGTCAATCGCCCAAACCTTAACTTCCGTGGGTACTGTGGCACCATAGCTGCCGGCATTATCCGTAAGGGAGATATGGTCACAGCTCTGCCTTCCGGCAAATCCAGTCGCATAAAGTCCATCGTTACATTTGATGAAGAGCTCGAACAGGCTTACACACCAATGGCCGTTACACTGACACTGGAAAATGAAATCGACATAAGCCGTGGTGACTTGCTGGTGCATACCGAGAATCTGCCGACTGCGCGCGACTCAGTGATGGCAACTATCGTATGGATGAGTGAAGCCACAATGCTGCCCGGCAAACAATATGATTTTAAACATGCCAGCAAATTTCTCAGCGGCCAGGTCAGTTCAATCGTCCATAAAACAGACGTGAATACACTGGAACATAAACCAACTTCAGGTCTGGAGCTGAACGAAATTGGGTTATGTGAAGTTACTTTTAACCAGACACTTCATTTCGATCCCTACAAACGCATTATCAGCACCGGCGCTTTCATCATTATTGATCGACTGACTAATGTCACCGTTGGCGCCGGTATGATTGAAGGTGATACCAAAACAAGCCACAAGGAAGTCCGGAATCAGGGTTACGTAACACCGGAAGAAAGAGCTGCGCGTTTTGGCCAGAAACCTGTCACAGTAATGTTTGTAGGTTTGTCAGGTTCGGGAAAAACCACGCTTGCTCACACTCTGGAAAGACG
>CAIYIP010000157.1 GCA_903926285.1 uncultured Gammaproteobacteria bacterium | reverse complement strand
GCTCGAGTGGACCGACAAATTCGGCGAGGGTTTTGCGGTGATGGAATTTGCCGATGACTTCCAGTCGTTCGCTGGTGAATGGAGCAGCAAAGACGGTACAAATCCTCTACCATGGAATGGAAAAAAGTAAGCAAGGGTTAATGCCGGATCACGCTGCGGCGTCGTACAACTATCGTACAAGAGTGGCTAATTAACCACGGCATTGAAGCAACTCTCGAATTCATGCGGCCGATACTAAGCAACCGTTAACTCTGTCGATCTCTCCCTCATCGTTATGGTCATGGCCAATAACACTTCGTCTTACAGTCCTGTCGGTAACAGACCTGTCTTCATGCAGTCGTGAAACTTTTTCCGCAGCGGGAAACATCAAGGCACACCCGTTTTTTTGTAGAACATGGAAAAGCCAGCGGCGACAAAAAACGCCCACGCCCCACCTGCAGTCAAACCAGCAAGCACATCCGTCGCATAATGCACACCCAGATAAATCCGCGTGATGGCCACGACACTGACAAGCGCGAACGCGAAGAGATAGCAAAATATTTCCGCCGCATGTGCGTGGATATAACGCGCACAAAAAAAGGCGAATGTTGCATACGCCGCAGCCGCACCGAAGGCATGGCCGCTCGGGAATGACATATCGCCGACCGTTACGACTAGTTCAGCCAGGTCCGGACGATCGCGGCCGAAATAGGGCTTGAGAAGCACAGGCCACACCAGCGCGCCGAACAGCACAACACCAAGATGAAAGAAACCCAGCACGTCGCGCCTGCCTACAACCAGGGCATAGGCCAGTATGCCGAATACGGAGATCACGCTGACCGACCCGAGCGCAGTCAGGTCGATGGCAATCTGTGTCAAACGCGCCGATCTGAATTGCATAAAAAATTGCGCAACTGCCGCATCGAACTCGCGAGACTCCATGTCGCCTTCAAGCGGATCGGTAAAGACAGCATCTATGATCTCGACGAAAAAGTACGCGAGCAAAGAGGCTGCGAACAACATGAGCCAGAGTCGCGGTGAACCTGGCACCTTGGCAATAATCCGCGGAGTGTTCACCAGAATTTCCCTGGCATCATGCGACCAGACACAAGCAATCGTGACTGGTCATAACGCTAAGGCTGCCACTACTGCGCCGCTTCCATCGTTGCAATACGCGCTTTCCAGCACGTACCAACCATACTCGCAAACCGTTGCATGCTGTCCTTGCCAATCACGAGTGGATTCACACTGCCCGCTGCGCGCGTTGATGCCGACATGATGAAATCACGTGCCACCGGATCGAAAATCATTTCATGCGGATGCAGCGCCACATCCACGCCTTCGCGTCCGGTAATTTCCCCGAGATGTTCGATGCCTGCTACAGCGTCGCGATGTACATCGATACCGCCGCGCGGGCTCAACTCCATGATGACGGCCTTGTGCTGCACGCCATTTTCAACAACAGGGAAAATCAGTGAGATCGCGCCCGGTGTATGACCCGGCGTCAGCACAACAGTGAAGGGTGTTTCGCCAACCATAATGGTTTGCCCATCATGCGCGATACTGTCGGCATCGGGCGCACCACCAAGCTCGCTCCAGTCGGATTCCGACAGCATCACGCGCACACCCTTACCCCGAAAATACGGAGCACCACCAGCATGATCACCATGGAAATGGGTAACAAACACAACTTTAAGATCGGCAGGATCAAGCCCAAGCTGGCGCAAGCCACCATCAACAATCTGTTCGGCATCTTCGGGTGTATAAAGCGTATCGATCAGCACGAGGCCATCAGAAGTTTTGATTACCCACGCACCGACATCAGTCCTGCCAACGTAATAAAGATTATCGAAAATTTTAGCCGGCACCGCCGCCACACCTTCGCCAAGGCCAGGAAAGCGCGCTGGTTCAACAGTGCACTGACGAATAAACGAGGCTTCCGAACGTGGCTCGGATAACAGCCGCGCCTGCTCGACCAAAGCAGAATCAGCGTCCTGCGCAAAGGTTGACGCTGCACCGAGACCAAGCCCGGCGATGGTAAAACAGCCTGCCAAAAAGTTCTTCATAATGTGTCCCCTGTTATTGTTAAAAATTCAGCTATCCCCAAGCATCCGAGCATACAGTATCAAATGCCTGTGTGTCTCAACAGGGCGAAGGTAGAATGATGGGCCGTGGATTTTAATACTTTCATTGTCACGGAAATTCGAAATGTTCGAGATGTTCGAGATGTTGGGCAACCAATAGATCGGTAGAGAGCTTACCCGGGCAATGATGACGGGTTTATTAACCTGAGGAAGTCAAATCTTGCAGTGGGTGTCCTGTTTGGCAATGTGCATATGGGCATTTCTCCGTTTTGGCTGTTAATAACGAACGAGGGACCTCACATTTGTCTGACGCGCATGTACACCGCGCTGTTTTCAGTCTGCGCAAATTAGTCTGCCATCAGTTGTCCAGCAAGGCAAAGGTTCCGAGGTCCGCCCAGGGAAATATTATCCAGTCAGCGCCATCTCATCACCCAGGTTCCGTCCCCGGTTGTTAATCACAGGTCAGGATTCCAGCATTTGGCATGTCAAAGATGTGATTAAAGAGTCTAATAGCGAGCGCCTCACGTTCCTGAGCAGGGGTAATCACGGCACCTGGGGTGATGTGGAGGGGTGATGCGGACGTAGCGCGCCGATTGATTGTTGAAGCCATGGAGAGAGCCCCTAAAACAGTTAAGCAACAACTCCTGTCCTGTATGACCCACCCCGTTGCAATAAGATATGGAAACGCAGTCCGCGCCCTTTGGATCTATAGCCGGTGTTATACTCACGCGCCTTTTAAATCGATTAAATGGAACTGCCTGATTCATGCTGCTGGATGCGTACGTAACTCTTGTCACCAAACATCCCCGCAAAGTCCTGCTAGGACTCGCGCTGCTCTGCCTGTTCTTTGGCAGGTACATCCCGGATTTCAAGCTTGATGCTTCAGCGGACTCGCTTGTTATTGAAGGTGATGCAGACCTGGAGTTTTCGCGTGAAATAAATGCGCGCTACGGCACGGGTGATTTCGTCTTCATTGCCTACACACCTGAGCAGCAACTCTTCAGCATAGATGCAATGCAAACGCTGCGCGAACTCCGCAATGAACTGCAGGCCATCGACGGCATAGCCTCAATCAACAGCATACTCGACGTACCGCTGTTGAAAGTCGCCAACGCCACGCTCTCCAACGTGGCGGAAAACGCCATTACGCTGGATACGCCCGGTGTTGCACTTGATGCCGCCCGCGCAGACCTCACGAGCAATGGTGCCTACCTCGATGTATTGCTGAATGCGGATGGCTCGACTACTGCTCTTGTCGTCAACTTCGAACCCGATGCCGTTCTCGATGAACTGCTTGCAAGCAGGACGGAGCTGAGCAAACGCCAGGGCAGTGATGGTCTTGCTGCCGAGGCACAAAGGCAACTTGAAGGCATAGAGCGCGACTATGATGCGAGAGGCGATCTTGCCGCAGAAACGCTGCATGCCCGAATACTCGCCATAAGAAATGTGCTGGATGGTTATCGTGGCGACGCGCAGATCGTCATGGGTGGTGTGCCCATGATTGCCGACGACCTGATCACGTTCGTGAGCAGTGACCTGCAGAATTTCGGTGTGTCGATATTGCTGTTCATCATCGCTGCCCTGGCCTTCCTGTTCAGGCAGATACGCTTTGTGGCCATTCCGCTGGCGTGTGGATTGACGGTAACTCTGTGTATGGTTGGACTGCTCGGGTGGCTTAAATGGCCAGTGACGGTGATCTCGTCAAACTTTATTTCACTGCTGCTGATTACCACAGTGTCGCTTACGATCCAGCTCATCGTCCGTTACAAGGAAATTTCTGAAACCGATCCGACATCCACCCATCTAGGCAGGCTCAGCCACGCGCTCAGGGACATGCTTGAGCCGTGTACGTTTACCACGCTGACGATCATTGTTGCGTTCACTTCCCTCGTCACGAGCACTATCCCGCCTGTGATTGATTTCGGCTGGATGATGCTGATCGGCATACTCGGTGGTTACATCATCAGCTTCCTGATGTTCCCTGCGATCATGGCACTGCTGCCACTCCGTGTTGCCGGTCCCAAAAAACTTGGCCTGGACATCACCCCTGCCCTTGCGCGCTTTACCGAACGGTGGGGCTGGCAGGTTGTGGCGATTTCTGTGGTTATGCTGCTGCTGAGTGCCGTCGGTATCCGGCAGTTAAAAGTGGAAAACAGCTTCATCGATTATTTCGACAAAGACACTGACATCTATCAGGGCATGATGACAATCGACAGACAGCTCGGCGGCACGACGCCACTCGACGTTGTGATCAATCTTGCCAAGCCCAACCCGTTTGGTGATGCCACCGAATTTGACGATGAAGCACCTGCGTTTGCCGATGCTGCGGAATTCGAAGATGAAGATGCTGAAGCAGATGCGAGCGACCCTGCAGCCTACTGGTTTACCAGCGACAAGATGAAGCAGGTAACGGATATTCACAACTATCTCGATGCACTGCCGGAAACCGGCAAGGTGCTGTCACTCGCCACGCTGCTCGACATTGCCTACGAACTGAATGGCGACAAGCCTCTCAACAGCATAGAACTGGCCGTGCTTTACAACCGCATTCCGCAGGACTATAAGGAAACGCTGCTAAAGCCTTATGTGTCAGTGGAAAACAATCAAGTGCGTTTTTCACTGCGCATCCGCGAAACCGATCCTGGCCTCGTGCGCAACGAGCTGCTCGGCCGGATTCGCGAAGGACTGGTCAGCAACTTTGGTCTCGACGCTTCGCAGGTGCAGTTGACGGGCATGCTCGTGCTTTACAACAACATGCTGCAGGGTTTATTCGAATCGCAGATCCTCACGCTTGGTCTTGCGCTAGGCATCACTTTCCTGATGTTCCTGGTGTTATTCAGGTCGTTCAAGCTAGCCGTTATCTGCACGATTCCCACCTTGATTGTCACGTTTGTCGTGCTTGGACTGATGGGCTGGCTGGGCATTCCGCTCGACATGATGACAATAACAATCGCCGCAATTTCCGTGGGCATCGGCGTAGACAACACTATTTACTACACCCATCGCTTCAGGAAAAGTTTCGTCCGCTTTGGTACGTACCGCGACACCATGCACTACTGTCATGCGAGTATCGGCAAGGCTATTTATTACACAAACTTCACGATCATTGCGGGCTTCTCGATACTCGCGTTGTCCAATTTTGTACCCACTGTTTATTTTGGCCTACTGACAAGCCTGTCGATGCTACTGTCGCTCGCAGGCTCGTTGACGGTGCTGCCGCACCTGCTGGTTACTTTCAAACCCCTCGGCCCTGAGCTGTCACTCATTCATCAAGGCGAATGAGAATAGACTGGGGAGGAATAGCTGAAGCACAGTAGCTGTTCCCAAACATACTGCAGTGTTCAGCCCGGCAAGCATCACAATGTATACATCCCTGAGGGAGGATCATTAATGCAAACGACAGAACAGGTTTCTGAAGCCTCACGTTCCGGCATTCTGACTACGGCAGGTTCCGTTGTTGGTCTTGCCTTTGGCCCGAGCGTAATTGCGGTGCTTGCGTTCAGTCCATTTATTCCATCGATCGAACAGGAATTCGGCTGGTCACGTGTCCAGGTGTCGATTGCGGTGACCATCGTGTCGTACATGATCGTGTTTGTTTCACCGCTACAGGGTTTTCTGGTGGATCGCTTCGGACCGCGGCGCGTGATACTCACTTCTATGCCCCTATTCGCGCTTGGCCTCGCGGCGTTTTATTTCCAGCCTGACAATCTTGCAGCGTTTTATATGTTATGGGCCTTGATTCCAGTCCTCGGTATTGGTCTGTGGCCCCTCGGTTATCTGCAGGCAGTGAGCCTCTGGTTCGACCGCCGCCTTGGCCTCGCACTCGGCTGCGCAAATGCCGGCATCGGCGTGGGCAGCACGATTGTTCCCATCATCATCACGACGATGATCGCAGCATACGATTGGCGCACCGCGTTTTTAGGGCTCGCGCTATTGGTGTTATGCGTGAGTTGGCCCACGGTATATTTCTGTCTGCGTGAGCCATCAAAAACCGACAGCTTCGCCGCACAGCGTGCCGTGCAAAAAGCGATTGGCCTGCCGTTCAACGAAGCCAGGCGCCAACCCGCATTTTTTATTCTGATCGTCGCCTTCTTTCTGCTGGGCATGACAGCAACCAGTCTTGTCACGCAGCAAGTACCTTTGTTGATGGAAGCTGGCTGGACGCAGGCCAATGCTTCGTACGTACAGGCGCTGTTCGGCTTCGCTCTGCTGTTCGCACGTGTGCTGGTCGGTTTTGTGATCGACCATATGTTCGCACCACTCGTGATGCTCGCGGTGTCGATAGGTGGCGCGACTGCTTGCCTCCTCTATGCCGCTTATCCGGACGCCGGTATTGCGAGTGCAATTTTGCTGGGGCTGCTGCTTGGTGCGGAATTCGATGTACTCGCGTTCCTGATCAAGCGTTATTTCGGCAACATCGCATACGGTAGAATCTACGGCGTGATTTTCGCAGTGTTTTATCTTGGTTCCGGGCTTGGCATCGCCGGCCTATCGATGAGCCGGCAGATCTTCGGCGACTACGATACCGGACTCTACATTGCCGCTGGTGTGCTTATCTCTTGCGCCGTGCTCGTCAGCTTCCTGCCGCAGTACCGCTTCAAGGCTGGCACAGAACCGCAGATGCATACTGCAACAAACGCCACACCCATCCCGCCAAAATCAGGGCGTTAAAAAGAGTTGTATGTCCAGAATGGCTAGCATGAGCCTCGTATAAAGCACTTCCGTTTATTACTACCAAACAAGCCATTGAAGATGCTTGTTTGCAACCTTGTTGCCGGCGGAAAGTCGAAGGGATAACCGCGCCTTACTCATCACGCAGTTACGCTGCTAATTCGCGAACACTGCAGTCCCTGCTTTTGTTGTCCCCTTCCTTTTCATGGACGGTCCTCGACCGGGGCAATGTGGGCGCCTCTGATTCAACTTTCAACATGACGCACTGCGTCTGTGGAAACAATGAATACACCACACACGTTAGCCGACCTGGGCTGGCTCACGAGGCCCATGTGGTTCCGATGATTGTGCGGATGCGATCTTCCGGTGTGGGGAAATTGCCTTTGCTGAATACGCTCATGGGTGAATCGATTCAGCTAACCAGCTCAATTCCCGTATGCCAGCACGATGGCGAACTCAACAGTGCCAGTCTTGCCGAAAAACGCGCACGACTTGGCAAACAGCGACGATTTTACCGCTCCGCGAAGTTTGCGCTCGGCCTGAAACGCAAGGAATAGTACTTTCAGAAAGCTGATTACTTTTCAAACGGCAAAGTAACCACTTGATATCGCGTGGCTACGAAGATCACTACCTTGAAATAAAAACGGCCTGACGTTTTTGAACGCCAGGCCGAAAAAGTCAAGACAACGCAGTTGGCTGCGGGTTAGAAGTTGTAATTGAAGTTGATGTTGTACCTACGGCCGTACTGGTCGTAAGTGTTGTTAGCGCCGCCAAAGATCGATGGTTCACGGTCAAAGATGTTCTGCACGTTCATCCCGACACCCCAGGTGGAGCCACTCTCCAACTCACCGGCATAGCCGATTCTGGTGTTGAACCAGGTCATTGAGGAGACGGTGTTGTCATCCACTTGTATGCCTTCTCTCCACACAGCGGCAGCATCCCTGAACACAGCATCCACGAACTGTGCCTGCAACTGTAGCGAGACATTGCCGATGCCGTAGGTGCCGGTGAGGTTGGTCGTCAGATCCGGCATGCCCAGGTAGCCAGATTTGTCGAGGGGCGCGGCGTTAGGAGCAGTATCCGAACGTTCGAACGTACGACCTGTCAGCCAACGTACCGAGATGTTCTCGCTATATTGGGACAGGAAGTCGACTTCGTTGCGGTAGGTCACTTCAAAGTCGATGCCACGGGTCCGTGCCGCCGCGACGTTCAGGAAGAAGTCGTTTACTCCTACTACTCGATTGGTGGTTGCATCACGCGTAATCAATGCGCACAGTGCCGGCGACTGCGTGGAATTACATTCGTTGATGATGCGTTGCGCGGTGAGGCGCGCCACGGCGTCCTTGATATCAACATCGTAGGCGTCGACGGAGATGGACAGGCCATCCAGCAGAGGCGTGAACGACGGCTGGTACACGAAGCCTACAGTACGAGTATTCGCGTATTCAGGCCGGAGGGTAGGGTTGCCGCCACGGACTGTGTTGATGAGTGTGTTTTCACCATTGAACCTTGGATCGATGATGGTCTCACCTGAGCCCTGCGCGTCGAACAGCTCGGCAAAGCTCGGCTCGCGGACATCACGCGACTTCGTGAGTCGCAGGCGGAGATCTTCCGTAACCTGCAGGTTGGCACCGATTTTCCAGCTATCGATCGCGCCGCTGCGGTCATAGGTGGAACGGCGGCCGGCAACGTCGATGTCTGCACGCTGGTTGCCGCTGGTGGATTCCCAGAGCGGTACGTTAATTTCGGAGAACCACTCCCAGACGTCGGACTGGCCACCAATTTTGGGTATGCCTGAAAATAGGTTCAGCGCGGTACTGGTGTTAAAGCCTGCCCCCAGACCACGGATGCCCAGGGCTGGTACGTTGACCATAGGTGCGAGCAGGTCGACGTCGATGGGTGTTGCGAGGGTAATGAACTGCTGGTCACGCCACGTGACGCCACCCGCAAAACCAATTGCGCCTGCGCCCCAGCCTTCGTGCAGCTCACCGGTGACGAGTATTTCCGCGAAGTCCTGGTCAACGTAACCGAGATTGAAGCGGTCTGTGCCGACATAGTCGATCGCGGCTTGGCTCATGTTTCCGCTGCCCAGATAGTTGAATGGTACACATTCCTTGATGGCAGCAGGCTCCACCGGATAAGGCAGAGGCTGCGTATTGCCCGGCACACCGGCCGGAATGTATGGATTAACCGGCACGTTCGAAATTCTGCCGGCTACTGAGGCTGCCAGCTGGGCCAGCGTAGGGCTGTATTGCGGCAGGTTGACGCGGCAGACGATCTTGCCATTGGCATCGCGCACGGCGTCCATACCAAGTATGGCGCGGTCGACCTGCAGCAAATTGTAGGCAGTCGAGTTGCGTTTGGATTCACCCTGCTGCCACGAGGCGCGCAGGTTCCAATCCTCGGCGAACGCCCAGTCGACACCGAAGCTGTATTGCCACTGGGTAAACACGTTTTTGCCTATACGCGTGGAACCGAGTTCCGGCCGGCCGGCAAACTGCTGGCTGGATTTGTGCACGGCGACTTGCGTCAGATTACGCGCAACCATCGCCTGGCGCGCGGATTCCGGTAAATAGGCGTTGTCGACGGCGATAAACGGCGCAAAGCTATCGGCGAAGCTGAAGTTGGCATTGTTGGAAGTGTCGTTGGACTCTGTGCGGCCTACGATTAACTGCGCAAAACCGGTAATCGCGTCCGTGAAGTCGAACTGGGCACCGAACAGACTTGAACG
>CAIYIP010000156.1 GCA_903926285.1 uncultured Gammaproteobacteria bacterium | reverse complement strand
GGGATGACGCGCCCCAGATCTGCTTTGATTTCGCTTGAGGCTACGCCTTACTACCACTGTATAGCCCGCTGTGTTCGACGTGCATTTCTTTGCGGTAAAGATAAAGACACCGGGCGCAGTTTTGACCATCGCAAAATTTGGCTAGTGCAGAGATTCAAGCTACTGACCGAGGTATTTGCGATCCATATTCCGGCTTATGCCGTGATGAGTAATCACTATCATTTAGTGTTGTATGTGGATAAGGGCGCAAGTGACGATTGGTCACAGGACGAAGTAATAAGCCGCTGGAACCGGCTCTACTATGGTCCGGACATTGTTCAACGGTTTACGTTAGGAGAACTGCTTTCTGATGTTGAACGGGAAACTGTTCATAGAACCGTGGAGACCTGGCGCAGCCGTCTGACCAGCATCAGCTGGTTTATGTCGTGTCTGAACTATCACATTGCTTTGCAAGCAAACAAAGAAGACGGATGCACGGGAAGATTCTGGGAAGGACGCTTCAAATCACAGGCACTGCTGGACAATGCCGCCTTGCTGTCTTGCATGGCTTATGTAGATCTCAATCCCATCCGGGCCGGTATAGCAGACTGTCTGGAGGAATCGGACTTCACTTCGATTCACGACCGCATATTTGAAATCCAGGGTAAGCACGATAGATACAAACCGCAGCTGATGTCCTTTGCCGAGTCAGATAAAGCGTCACCTCAAGAGGTGTGCCTGCCATATAAGCTGAGGGATTATGTGGAACTGGTCGATTGGACAGGGCACGTCGTGCGTAACGACAAGACAGGTTATATCCACCCGACGCAGCCAAAAATGCTGAATCTGCTGGGTCTATCAGAAAAGCAGTGGGGAGTATTAGCACTGCAGATTCAGAAGAAATCCATCACCATGCTGCACGGGGTCGACAAGCTTGCAGTAATAGAAAAATCCAGCCGCACATCAAAAGCTGTTTAGCCTACCTACCCGGACACTGTCTCGACTGTAGACAGGATCTGGCGTGCCTGTAATATTCCTGTGAGTTTCAGCAACCTCATTCAATTCCCGGGGTGTTAGGCCAGAGGCTGAGAAACGCTTTGTGGGAAACTCTCAGGAGAACTTCAGCGGGTGTCCCTTTTGACTTTTTTTGACTCTGTTTTGACTTGCTTTTGACTTGAAGGGGTCAAGGGAAAGAAGTGGATGTCCCTCGTATTTTCTTTTCGCCTCCTATTTCCTCCTATTTCGTATTTTCCTTGTATTTTCTCGTATTTTTTCAGTGCGGTCGGCAGGTTTCCCATCTGAGGTTTTGCGTAGAGAGAAATTCGACTGTGACACCTGTTTTTATTTGCTCCACACTACCGTAACCAGATGCGAAAATGTCCTGTACGCGTTAATCTAGTTACTCTCGATCCACACGTGACTCCCGGAGGCTTCCCATGGAACTGCTCGTCAACAATCAACTGCATGAAGTAGATGTGGAAGCGGAAATGCCGCTGTTATGGGTATTGCGCGACATTCTGGAGCTAAAAGGCACCAAGTACTCCTGCGGCATTGCCCAGTGTGGCGCTTGCACCGTGCATATCGACGGCGAGCCGGTGCGTTCGTGCGTGACGCCGGTTTCGGCCGTGGCGGGTAAACGCATCAACACCATTGAAGGGCTGGCCGTGGATGCATCGCACCCGGTGCAGCAGGCCTGGATCAAACACCAGGTGCCGCAGTGTGGTTATTGCCAGAGCGGCCAGATCATGGCGGCCGTGGCACTGCTGGAAAAAATTCCGCAACCGAGTGATGCCGATATCAATGCGGCAATGAGCAACATCTGCCGTTGCGGCACCTATGCTCGCATCCGCGCTGCCATCCACGACGTGGCTGGTAACGCACCCGAAGTTGCCAAGGTTTAAGGAGACGACGCCATGAACAATATTCTGAACAACGTCATAAACAATGTCACAAAGACTGCCATCACCTCACGCCGTCAGTTCCTGTTTGCCAGCGCTGCCATCAGCGGCGGTTTCGCGCTTGGTTTTGCGCTGCCGCAGGGCAAGGCGCATGCTGCTGCCGCCGCCGAAAACACCCGAGTCAACATTTGGGTGGAAGTGGCGGCGGACGATACCGTTACCATCAGGTACGCGCGCTCGGAAATGGGCCAGGGCAGCCTGACATCTGCGCCGCAACTGGTGGCCGATGAACTCGATGCCAACTGGGATCAGGTGCGCATCGCCTATGTCGATGTCAACGAACATATTCGTATGGCCAACGCCTGGGGCAGCATGGCAACAGTCGGGAGCCAGACCATTCGCAACTCGCAGAGCTACTTGCGCGAGGCAGGCGCCACGGCGCGGGCGATGCTGGTCGCCGCAGCGGCACAGAGCTGGAGTGTGCCTGCCGGTGAAATCACCGTCAGCAATGGCATTGTTAGCCATGCTGCGAGCGGCAGGCAGAGCGGCTTCGGCGCGCTGGCAGCGCTCGCTGCCACGCTGCCCGTACCAGGAACCGTCACGCTGAAAGACCCGGCCAACTGGAGCATCATCGGCCAGTCGATGTCGCGCGTAGACATTCCTGCGTCGGTTGATGGCTCGCAGGTGTATGGCGTAGACATTAGTCTGCCCGGTATGGTCTATGCGGCAATTGCGCAATGCCCGGTGTTTGGTGGCAAAGTCGCCTCGTTCGATGCCGCCGCAGTGCGCAACAGGCGTGGCATTCTCGACGTGTTCGCCATCGACGACGGCGCCGCGCTGGTTGTCGTAGCCGACAACTGGTGGCGTGCCAGCCAGGCGCTGCAGGCCATCGAGACTCAGTGGGATGAGGGCGGCAACGGCAACGTGGACAACGCCAGCCTTCGCGAGTTTTTCAAAGCTGGCCTCGTGGCGGACGACGCGGCACCACTGGCAGGCAACAAGGGCGATGTGGACGCTGCGCT